>CAUZEO010000006.1:0-44431 GCA_963578625.1 Kiritimatiellia bacterium
CTACTCGCATCTCTGCAAGCTCCGCGACGAAGTCATCGAGATGGGCATTCTCCCGCCGCTGGAGGAGTGGTCGAGCGTGAATCCGAATCTGGCGCAGGGCTAAGGCATACGGAATGCGGCGCTCTGCACCGCTTTGGATTGGACCTTCCGGAAGCGCTCGGCAAGCCAACCGGATCCATGATTTCAGTCAATGAATTACGGGACTTGGGCCGGGGTAACGGCCTCCTTGCCCTGACGATCCAGAGCGCCGCACTCCATAACGGGGGCACCTGCAGATTAATCATCCTCAGGTTGACGGCCGGATGCGGTATTGAGTAACTTCACTCTAAAGGCAAATCGAAAAATTAAAAATCCGAAGTCAAAAGTTCCCATCGCCCCCATCGTCTAGAGGCCTAGGACGCAGGGTTCTCATCCCTGTAACACGGGTTCGAATCCCGTTGGGGGTGCCACTTTTTCCGCTCCCTGAATCGCACGTAACCCGCTCGGTTGCGCCGAGTTGTGTCTCTTGCAATTTCGGAGCATGCACGCCCGTAGATTTCCTTGGGGGCGAGTTGGGGGCGAGTTGGGGGCGAGATTGTGTCCGGAGATGGGTCCCATTGAAGGAGGAATTCAAGATGACTGAATTGCTCAGAAGATGCCGGATGGTAGTTCGGCTCTTGCAAAAGGCACGAATTGGAGGGCCAGGAGCAGGAAGCGCGAAACTAGTGCAAAGGTCGTGTTCACGATCTGCCTTTCAGTTTCTCGGGGCTTCCGAACGGCCCAAGGAGTAATATCCCGTCGCCTTTGATTGGCATCCTCTCCCATAGTCAACGACGCCGAGAGAATCCCTCGTCGCGAGACCGTTAGCTCCCGGTTGCCGTTGAGACCTGCGTAGTCTCTGGAAAAGCCTTGGATCTGGACAGCAATCCGACCCATTTACGCAGCGATTCCTCGGATGTACGTTTCGACAAAACCGACAACCTTATCGAGCACCCTTTTCCTCGTCGGTCCACGCTCGGCGAGCTTCAGCGGGCGGTCAATCAGTTCGATGATGTCTGGGTCGGGAATTGGCTTCTCGCCAGTGTAGACGAAGCGATCAATCACCTTCTGAAGCTTGTCGGCGTCGAGCTGTTCCTCTTTCACGAGTTGATCGAACGCCGAAAGACGTTCCTGTTCCCAAAAATCCTCGAAGGAGTCCGGGATCTCCGCAGCACTCCCGAGATCAGGTAATGTGCTGTCGATGAACTTCTGGATCAGTTCCTGTTTACTCCTCAGTTCGACCTCTCCCGCGACGGAATCGAGAATGAGCTTCTGAATCTTCTGTTGCTCGGGCACATCGGCGTCGTAAAGCTGTGCAAGCAGTGCCAAAATGTATTGGACGTTGATGATGTCGCGGTGGATCAGTTCGAGTTCAAAGTCTACGTCGTCGAGGATCGATACTTTTCCCTTCAGGGTGTCCGTCTTCACCTTGTCGTATAGATCTAGGTATGCGCTCCGGTAGTCGGCGAACCGCTGCGAGGGAAGCGCCAAGTCTTCGTCCTCGAACTCGGAGAAAGATTCGAGAATGTTCCGCAGCCGCCGGGTGTTGCCCGACGAGCGCGAGGACCTTGAGCGCCTGGCGCAATACATCATACGCAATCCCTTCTCCGTGGAAAAGATGCAGGTCAATGAGCAAGGCGACACAATCGTCTACCGTTCCGGGATGAATCCGAAGATTCAGCGCAACTTCGAGGTCTTCTCCCCCTGCGACTTTATCGCCGCCATCACCCAGCACATCCCGGACAAGAGTTTCCAACTCGTGCGCTACTACGGCTGGTATTCGAATAAGATGCGTGGCCAGCGCGATAAGCGGGCCGCCGAAGAGGCCAAAGCCGTGGGCCAAGCCGTCGAGGTCGTCGATGTGTCGGAGCATCAACCCCGCCGCATCCCCTCGGCCAAGTGGCGCGAGCTCATCAAGAAGGTGTGGGAAGCGGACCCCTTGCTGTGTCCAAAATGCTCCCGAGAAATGAAAATCGTTGCGCTGATCGACGAAGGCGAGGTAATCGAAAAGATCCTGCGCCACCTTGGCCTGTGGGAAGAAGGTGTCCGGGTGCACACCGGAACGGACCCACCCGGCGAACCTACGATCGAGCCGTGGCTAGACGACCCGTTCCCCGATTACGACATCGAACCAGTATTGAAATACGCGAACGGTTGAACCATCGCGAGAGGGTCGGTGTGTCCTCTCTTTATGCTTTCGAGCCATATTCAGGCAAAACCACCCCCCGTCCGGCGGTTCAGGGCGCGCCCCGAACCGCCGGACGGGGACAACAAGGCCGAACTTGACTCACCCGGTCATACTTGTCATGTTTCTGTGGCGAAAACGCTCAATCAGAACGATTCCAGCGGTCGCGTGTCCGGGCCGCCTGAAAAGCGATTTCCTATCAATTAAACTGCGTCACATCGACCAAACCATGAAACCGTCCTTAGCCATTCTCAGCATCATCATAATGACGATTACTCTGGCTGGGCTTGCCCGGGCCGGCATTCCCAGGGGCAAGCTCATATTCCAAGATGATTTTTCGGAGGGAACCGGGAAATGGATCAACGGAGACAAAGGCCGCGTAGCCGACGGCTGGTTTCACCTGCGAGGTAAGCACCAGGTGCTCCATCGGGTCGCGGTGAAAGGCAGCGGCGACTGGACCGATTACGTTGTGGAATTCGATCTGAAGGTCATTAACGCGATCGCCAGCTGGATGGTGCGTTGCGAACTCAATCCTGAACCCAGCCGGTATTACCTCTTCTGCTTCAATGGCCGGGAATTCCAGCGAAACATCAAGCTCGAAGCGAACCGTGGTGCAGGAGAAACCACGCTTCGAAACCCGGTCCGCCACGGAGATACGGCCCGGGTCACCATCGTCGTCCAGGGCGACACCATTAAACATTACATCGACGGTGAACTGATCGATACGATGAAGGACGGTTCACTTTTAAGGGGCGGCTTCGGATTCAGGCAAATGAATTACGAAGAGGGCGCCTTCGCAAACGTGAAGGTCTATGTGAATCCAACGGCCGCGGAAGCGGTAGAATCCGCGGCGACGGGCCCGGTGCCGACCCCGGTGGCCTCGATTCCCTTCGTGTCAAAGCCACCAAACCTCGATGGTGAAATCAAGGAAGACGAATGGGCCGAAGCGGCGCGCTTGACGGGATTCTCCGACTTGACCGGCAAACTGGCCCGGCAGCAGACCGCCGCCTGGATAAGCTGGGACGACGAGAACATCTACTTCGCGTTCGAATCGAACAAGCGCTTCGCCCGCAACATACCCCCCCGCGAGCGCGACGACGCCAGGCTTTTCGGCAACGACGCGATTGAGATCAATCTGCAACCGGCCGGCGGGCAGTGGGCCAAACTGGCGTTCGATTTCGTGGGCTCCCAATGGGACCGTATGTTCTCGGGCACACAGGTAGTAACCGCGCCCTGGAACCCCGATTGGATGGTGGCCAATCATATCATCAACGACGAATTCTACGTAAAAGACATCTGGCAGTGCGAAGTGAAAGTACCGTTCGCATCCCTGGGGGTATCCCCTCCGGCTCCGGGAGACCGGTGGTCCGTTCAACTCTGCCGCGATTTCGATGACTCCAGGGATCTGGGCTACCCGGTTGGCGAGCGATGGACGAGTTGGTCGTCGGCCACGGAGGGCGGATTCAACGAACCTTCGACGTTTGGGACCTTTCGATGGGTAAAAGAGCGCCCGGCGTTTCAATTGGACGGCTATCCGGATATGGCCAAAGGCACGGCCGGGTTTCACGGCAGACTGACCTCTGCCGGACCCGCGGGGTGCCTCGCAAAGCTCCACGCGGTCCTGGCGGGCCGGAATGAAGATCCGCTGGTACAGCGGGAAACCTCCCTCGACGCCGCGCCGGGTCCGGTACCGGTCGCCATCGAAGCCGGCATGGACCTGGCCGAGATCGCTGACGTGCTGGTCACATGGTCGGTCATCGATTCCGACGACGGCGCGATCATCGCGCGGGCGGCGGCCCGCACGGAGTGCGTACCGTCCTTCGCGCTGACCTATGCACCGCTGTTTTCGGAAGAGATGATGATCATTGAAAGCGACCTTTCCCGAATGTCCGGCCTGCCGGCGGAAGCGACGTTAAGCGTATCCGTGACCGATGAAGCGGGCAACGTGCTCCGCAGTTCCGAACACGCCGTCACCTCGGCGAACCCATCGATTCGCATTCATCAGGATTTGTCGGGGGTGCCGCCGGGCAAGCACCACATTCAAGTGACCATGATCGATGAGGGCGGAAAAACGCTCGCATCGAGCGTACGCCCCCTGAACGTTCCCGAAGAACCCGAGTGGATGAAAACGGACGCCGGGGCATTAGAGCACGTGCCGCCGCCCTGGACGCCGGTGGAATTGGATCAGCAACGTAAAGCCACCGTCATCAAGACGTGGGGCAAATCCTACCGGTACGAAGGCGGCATGCTGCCCCAACAGATTGGTATTCGGGGAAAAGACCGGCTCGCCTCGCCGGCGGAGCTGGTGCTGGTCACGGACCGTGGCCGCGAACGCCTGCGGTTTAAACCCCCGAACATCTCCGACACCTCGGAACTGGGCACCACACTCCGCTGGACCGGAGGAAGCAAACGGTTCGTGGTGGAAAGCGAAGCGCGTGTTGAGTTTGACGGATTGATCTGGAACGAGACCCGGATCCGGCCGCGCGACGGCGAAGTAAAAATTCTTGAGGCCTACCTCGAAATCCCCTACCGCAAACAGGGTCTACGTTACATGCGTGGCGAGGACTCCATGGATTTTATGAAGAGCCACGCTTACATCTCCATGATCGGCGAGGCCAGGCTCGATCACGACGTCCCCGTGCCGGCAGAGAACCCCAACTTCAGCGTAAAGGGTTGGCCCTGGCAGGATCGATTCATCAATTTCTATTGGGTCGGCGGCCTGGACTTCGGGGTATTCGCCGTCCTGCCGTCGATGAAGAACACGCATATCGAGGAGCGGTACAATGACCTCGTTGAGGAAGGCGACCGCTGCCTGTTTCGCATGTACTTCATCGACCACCCCACGACGCTTACGGAAGAAACACAGTTCGCGTATGGCCTCCAGGGAACACCCACCCGCCCCATGCGCAACCGCAGCCAGATGAACCGTACGGGGTACAATGTCATCAACAAGCTGACCTGGGACTACTTCAACCACGAGATTACCCGGCATTGGGAGGGCGCGACGATCGACAAGTTCTTCACCGGTCCGAAAATCGACCCTCAAAAGGGCGATTTCTACGCGAGATACATACAGGGCAGCACCCTGGTAAACCACGGCAACGCGCAACCGAGTGCCAAGGATCTCGACAGTATCCGCGGCGGGGTACGGCTCGCCCATAATCTCGGCGCCAAGGCGGTGCTGTGGCTGGACCTGACCTATACGCCGATCTCCCTCCCCCACGAAGTCCCTTATAAGTTCGAATGGGAGCAATATCCGAAGCAGCGGCAGATCTACCACGGTGAAGAGCAAACGCTGGTCTGCCCTAAATCCCGGTCGTGGAAGAACTTTTACCTGGGCAACCTGGACCGCCTCATGAAGGAGGAAGGCGTCGACGGGGTCTACCTGGACATGACCGGACCCGGATCCTGCAACAACCACTATCACGACTGCGGCTATGAAGCCGGCGGCGAGTGGAAGGGCGAGATCGCGTTCCTCGATCTACGGGAACTTTTCCTCCGCTTGTACAACGTCGTTCACGCCAACGATCCCGAGGGTATCGTCTTTTACCACAGCAACAGTTGGAACCCGACGGTCCTTTACTGCGACATCGACACCAAGGGTGAGGGCTGGGCGAGGGCCGAGGACTATTCTACGTTTTCGCTGCCCTACTACCAGGCCGGCTACATGTTTCAGCACCAGTACAACATCGCCCACAATTACTTCTCCACCCTCTGCTACGTCGGGTACAGCGGCAACCCCCAACGGACCCTGGCCCTGGCCGAGTGCGTGGGCCTGGGCCTGGTACACGATACCCTGCCCTGCGTCTCGACGTCGCTGGAGGCCGTGGGCATGCTGACCGTCTGGAACGCCCTCGATGACTTCGGCGCCTACGACCCCGGCACCGTATGGACCCCTTACTGGGAAAGCGGGCTCGGCGACTGGCAGGACGGCATCGCGGTCAGCACCTACCGCAACCCCGCGGGAGATCATTTCCTGGTCATCTTCAACACCGATGTCGACGAATCCCACACCATGAAGCTGGTCCTTCGGGACTTCGGCGCGAAATCTTCCTACGACGTGATTGCCGGAACCCGCAGCGGGGACGATACCCTTCATATCGATCTCCCGCCCCGCGACACTCGATTGCTTCGGCTGAATGCCCAAAATCCTTGACCCAGCCATGACTGCTCCCTGGCCCATTCGCGGCGTCATGCTGGACCCGGCACGTCTGACAGAACGTTTCGACTTCTACCGGGATCTCATTCCCGACCTTGCGGCGTGGGGATACAACACGATCCTGTTACACCTGTTTGACGACGAGGGTAGTGCCATTTTGCTGGACCATCCCTTGATGCTACCTACCCAGGGAGCGTTCTCGGTCGCACAATGGCGGGAATGGGTGAAACTTGCGGACGACCATGGCATACAGGTGATCCCGGAAGTGGAATGCCTGGGTCACGCCGGGTTCGAATCCCGTTGGGGGTGCCACTTTTTTCGCTCCTTTAATTGCACCTAACCCACTCGATCATGACGGGTTGCGTCTCTAACGAATTTCGAGCATGCGATCACATAAACTTCCTTGGGGGCGAGTTGGGGGCGAGAAGATGTCCGGAGATGGGCTGTGGCTGTCCGGTACGATGCGACTCCGGATGCGGCAAACTATGTTGACAAGAACTATTCGCCGACGGGACAGATTCAGTTCCCCGTGATCACCCTTCACACGGATCAGGATCCGCTGCTTCCCTTGTTCCACGAGGAGATCTGTGCGCAAACCGTGGGAGGGCGTGCAGTACAATTGAGACCTCAATTGGTGATAATCTCGATGGATTGTCGCGGGGCGTTCTACGGCTTTGGAAGCTCCTTGAAACCAGGTGAGCGTCTCTGATTCGGCCTAGCAAGCTCCGCCCCGGCGTAATGCGGGTGTGAAGAAAATTCAAAACGATAAATGTCACATAAACGAGCCCATTCCCTATCTGTTTTCAATCGTCTGTCGGCACCCGCATGTCCGCCAACCATTCGTCGCTAACCAGCTTCCCCAGAAGAAAATGCTTCCGGTCCGGATACCAGATGACACGCTGTTCTCTGTGCTCGGTCAGACTCGAATATGTTCCCATTTCCGTGCGAAACTGTACACCAGCAGGAGTGCCGTCGCTATCAGCAAGTTTTTTCGGCGGGCTGAACCATATTGGCTGGCGGGCTTGCGGCCTGAACGTTCCCACCGAGAGAAACATTGATCTGCGATTCAACGTATTCGGCTTTGTCCACTTGGCTTCACCGGGCCCTATCCCGTATCCCATGCTGCCATCGTTGTTGTGGTACTGCAGAAGGAATCGGCCGTCCTGAAGAGCATAGAGCGGGGGTGGGCTCCCCGGATGGCGGACTCGCTCCCCGTTGTCCTTGTAACGCAAGGGTTCGGCCGGCCGCCAGTTTGCACCGTCATCTTCGGAGACAGAGTACCAGATGTAACCTGTGAGAGTCCTCATGACCATAAAAAGACGCGCATCAGGCAGCAGGACGATGCAGGGCTCGAAAAGACCTCTCACGGTGAGTCCTTCGGCCGGTTTGACCGGCTCCTCCGGAAGCCAGGTTATTTGGAGATCGTTCGGATCGGGGCCCTCGTCGATATTATCGAAACGCATCATCTCCATGCAGGCGTTGCCGGTTTGAGGATCAGGCCGGCAGGGCCAATGGCTGAAAGGTTCCAGCCAGCGGCCTTTCGAGTCCCGAATCGGTTTGCACCACGGTTCCCAGCTGGGCGGAATCAACGGGTCGGGATGATCCACTCCCTCCCGCCGGCCGAAAGGAATCTCCACGGGCTCGGCCCAGGTGGATCCTTCGTCGTCGGAGTATCTGCATCGCACGGGCCCGACATAAAACTTCTTGAGATCGGCGATTCCGAGGCACTTGCGGTAAAAACAATAAATGCGGCCCGAGCGGGCCACAACCGGGAAACCAGCCAAGGCAATCCTAAATCGCCCATCCGTGGGCCCGTCGATTTCCATCGGTTCGGTCCAGTTGACCCCGCCGTCGCTGCTCCGTGCACAGACTACACAGGTATTGTCTGCTCCTTCATACGTGGCCTGCGTCCAGAACGCCAGTAAGTACCCGCCGGGCGTCTCGGTCACCAACAGGCAGGAATTGTCGGTATCAGGGCCGATGACCTGCTTGGGCAGGTAGACAACAAAATCCGGATTGCTTCTTTTCCATTCGTCTGTATAGCAGATAATTTTCGTCATGCTCGTGTTAACTCCTCAGGAGACATTGCAATGTGAAATCATGTCGGCAGATCAATTCTCATTCTCGCGTGCGCCCATTCTCTCCGGCCAACTAGTTGGTAACGCACCCATTGGCTCGTGATCCAGCGGAATCGCCGGCGAAGCGCGCTCCGCATACAAATCGCCGTGATTCATTCGATGCTGGTATGAAGGCTTTAAAACGACGCTTGGAGTCGGCGCACTGTGTTGTTACCAACATCCGGGGCCATTGCAGCGCCCGGACACCGACTTTACACGGATATTCTCGGACCAAGTCGCATCTGAATTTTCGATCGGCCCCTGTCTGGAAAAACCGGCGTCTGCAATCCTCGATGGATGAAAATCTCATTCGGCTCAGCTTCCACGGTTGCAACCCACTTGATGTACAGGTGCTTACACCCATCAAATCTGCCTCACTGGTGATAAAATTTGTGCAGTACAATTGACGGCCCCACTGGTGATAAGTCCCCCGTGCAGTACAATTGAGCGCTGCACTGATGATAATGTCTTGAATGTGATTGGCCCTGCGGCCGGATGTGACTGCTGCCAGGGGGAAGAGCAACGGAGACTTCCGCCCGTCGTCTGACCGCGGCAGTTCCTTGGGGGCGAGTTGGGGGCGAGATTGTGTCCGGAGATGGGCTGTGGCTGTCCGGGTCTGGCCGGAACCTGACATGAGGGTCAAAAAACGTGTTGCTCGCAATTCAGTCAGTGTCCGGCGTTTGCATCTCGGTGTCCATGTTTGGCCGGTTCTCAGCCGTTCTTGGCCGTGGACCGTTCGAAATGTTTAATTGGTTCGAATCCCGTTGGGGGTGCCACTTTTTTCGCTCCTTTAATTGCACCTAACCCACTCGATCATGACGGATTGTGTCGCTACCGAATTTCGGTCGTGTTCGTCCACAAACTTCCTTGGGGGCGAGTTGGGGGCGAGACCGGCTCAGACACGAGCCCGGTACTCGTGGTGGGTGAGCTCGCACTGAGCGGAGAGGCCCGGAAGGTTATTTCTTATGAAACAGGTCCGCTCCTACTGGGCCAATTCGAAGACGTGCTCCGGCGCCAGAGAGAGCGTCGGGGGCAGCTTGGCGTCCAGTTCCAGCATGATCCAGTAGTCCTCCAGGTGCCCTTCGTCCGCCTTGGTGAGTTCCAGGGACCACACCTCTCCTGCGTGGCCCAGCGTCTGGACCTTCACCCCCACGGCTCTGTCGGTAAGGTCCGTCTGGCCGGTGGCCACCTGTTCTCCCCGGGCGTTCAGGACATTCACACGGATGGTTTCCTGGACGGCATCAAAGGCCGTGACGGCAAAGGTCTGCATGCCCGTTGGGATTTTGAAGTAGAGGCGTTCTATGCCGAGGAAGAGGGAGAGTTTCTGTCCGGCGTAGAGCCCCACGGGTACGTTGGAGCGAAGGACTGAGTAGGCGCAGCCGCCGGCAGAGGCGCGCAAGACGTGGATCCCATCCACGGTGGGAATGAAGCTGACGACGTCGGCCGCACCGCGGGGTATCGTGCCGGCGGCAAGGCTCTTCATCCCGGGATTCCACAGTGCCCATGAGAGCGGCGAGGGGTACTTCGCCAGCGGGTGATGCTTCAGTTCTACCTCCACGGCCTGGCCCTTTCTGCAGGCGAGAAACAGTGTGTTCTGCCCCCTGAGCCTGGCTTGGGGATACGTCACAGTCTTCCCGCTGGTATCCGCCGCCCGGAGGCTGCGGCCCGGTATCTGTCGGTCGAACAGATCCAGCGTCCAGTTCTCATCAGTCTCCCGCGGCTCATACTGCGCTTGGTAGTTTCCCCGGACAATGTGTCCGTTCGCCCAGGTGAACCATTTCCAATACTCCGGGTGATCTTCCCTGTACTTGGGTCCCTCGTAGAAGATCCAGTAGCCATCGGTTACGTCCGAGATCGCCACGGCGTTCTTGCCGCAGAACTCAGGATCCGCCCCCTGAACGATCGGATCGATTCCTCCCGCGTACATGAAGTGAATCCTGGCATCCTTCGGCGCGTTCATCCCTCCCACCAATTTCCTGCGGTTCTCTGTCAGCGAATCGGCTTGCGTCAGGAACCGGGCGGGGCGGCCATAGGTAGAAGGATCGGCGAGGATGAGCGGCGCCTGCTCGGTTCCCCACTCGGGATAGGCGGCCTCTATCATGAAGGGCGTCCCAGGCGCGGGGTAGATGCAGAATTGGAAGGAGGGATTATGAGCGTTCACGGCCTGTCGAAGAGCTCGGCACCGCTCCCGCCAGTGCTGGATTTGGAGGGTGGAGAAGGCGTCGTGCAATCCCTTTTTCTGCAGCCAGGTCTTGCGTCGCGCCAAGGGCAGATCGGGAAGGGCCAGACCTTTGGCCTCGGCGAATCTCGCCAGGATCACATCGTCATAGGAGAGGCTGTAGGCGTTCCCCTCCTTGGCACCCGCCGCGTAGTTCTCGTAGTCCAAGAAGACGCCGATTAAGTGCTCGTTCTCGGCACTCATCTGCGCGTACGCCCCGATATACTTGTGGGTCCACTCCCAGAACTCGTCTGAGTTGATGCTCCACAACGCCTGCTCACCTCCCCCGGACCAGACCACGCGCTTGCCATCAGCCTCCGCTCCATCCGTGCCCAGCGTCCCGCGTATCCACGGCATGTGATAGATGCCGTACTTCTGGCACCAGGCGGTCACCTGTCGGACCGCATCCAGATTCCGAGCGCCCTCGCGCGGGCAGAACACGTTGAAGCCCGCATCGGAGGCAGCTTTAACCATCCACTCTTCAGTGACCCAGCCGACCTCCGGCTGCATCACCTTGTCCACGACGATACGCCACTTGTCTTCGCGGCCCAGCCGCTCTCTCTGGGCCGCCTCGGCCTCTTCGAGTACCCCCAATGCCGTCGCGAACACCATTACCGCGGCGATACCGACACAAAATCTCATCAGACATTTCCTATTCGAGTCCGGGCCGACTTTCGTCCAGCGCAGCAGCCTGCGGTACGGGATGCTGCAGGCGCCGCTGAGACGTTCGATGAGCCAGTCGTCGACGAACAACTCGAGTCGGGAACCAATGTGGACTACATCGGTTGGCAAGTTATTGGATTTTGCCATTTTCAATTCCTCTCTATCCCGAAAAATCATTCTACGGTTGTAAACCTCTTGGCCTATCAAGGGCCTTGATTTGGTCTTGCATTATAACGCATCTTACCCAAATCCGCGGGGAGAGGAGGAGCAGTTGGCCTAAACTCTCATTCAAACCTGGCCAGATTTTTGGGGGTAACTCAAATCAATCATACCGATGAGCGATCTTGTTTTGCCTTTCCTCGTTCTTACATATCCCCACAGAACTAGAATAATTGAGAGCCCTATACCGATAAACAACCACACTGATTAGTTGTGAAGCCCATCGCGTGGTTTGGAAACGGCATTTCAATGAGACATGTCATCTAGTGCATCAAGCCGCAACGCTGTCAGACATTCCAGTATTGGGACGCGGTATTTATCTGCCAGACCTTTGTTGGCACCGCCTGCTTGTTCCCTGAGGATCTCGTCTACACCCTTAGTAAGTATTACTTGAGCCTTGTTGCAGGCCTCTTGTTTGACGCCGGCTTTCCTGGCGGCGGCCACAGCATCAGACAGCATCCGCAGATACTCGTAGTCGGCAATGCCCTGTCTCCAGGCTTCCCAGCGTTTGGAGCTGATAGGGCCTTTATCGCCTTTGTAGACCATTGCATAGCTGGCTCCGTCGACGTAGTCGCTGAAGGTTCCGTTGTTCCTGTCAGCGTAGACCCACATGCCAATGCCGCCCAACCCATTCTTCCACGCCTTCCACCCCATCCCGCGATAATACCATGGGGCCGCATTCTTCTCGCTGGCGCAGACGTAGTGCCATGACTTGAGCTTTGTCTCATTCAGAACATCACGGATACTACTCATACACAAAATGTCTACATATGGCAGAGATGCTCTGAGTTGCTTGTCGTCAGGGGTACTGGGATCAGCCCAGACAAGCATTTCCGGGTCGATCTTCTTTAATAATTTACTGGCAGGAAAATCTACCTCCTCCCATTCCTCGGCTCCCGGCTCATCGGTCCACCACCAGGCGAACTGCTTCTTGCCGATGCCCTTTTTTTCAAGATGGTCGCGTATCTGAGTAACATACTGAGTAAAGGAATTCTCCCAGGCCGGGGTTCCGAATTCCTTCGTCCCCATTTTCTCGTTCCCCCAGAATTCGAACCCGGTCCAGAGCAGCCATAGCCTGCACTCAGGATTCATATCCAAAATCCGGTCCATCTTTGTAAAGTCCAGCGGCTTTGTAAAGTTACCTTCGGCATCCACTGTCGGGCGCGGCATGTAGCCATGCTCCATGACCAGCGCTGTATAGCTGTAATGGTCCTGCAGGTCCTGAATTGCGGCATCTTCGTGCCCGACGATGCTCGGACGATTGGAGAACGCGACCCAAGAGACACTGTACAAGGACACCTCGTCCGGGAAACGCAAAGGCCAGATGCGAAGCTCTACAGGCACGCTTGATACCTGCTTACCATTAACTGAAACATTCACTGTAGAGGTATACGGACCAGGATTTAGATTCATACCACGAGTCTTGAATGTCAGCCATATCCGTTTGCTGACACCCGGCTGGAGCATAACAACGCCTCCATCAAGCGGTACAATGGGGTCATCGCGGTAATTATACCCTCTCGCTTCGGCATGAACCACGTGACTTATGCGCATTATCCCATCGGAAGAGACGGTCTGCGGACCGCCGAAATCTGAAGCCGTCAGTGTCAATTCCACAGGCTCGTCAGAGGCGCTCGTAACAATAAATCCTGATGTAGCCCACTCGTTGTTCATCATATCTACGCGTACCTGGGCACCCGTTTTTCTGACTGCAGGAGCTTCCAACGGGCGAAGCCATTCCCATTTGTTTTTCTGCCAAATCACGACCGGCTGTCCTCTCCAAATCTCGGAGTTCAGCCTGGCCACAACCTGAAACGCCCGGCGGTCCCACTGGCGATACGGCGGCCCCTGACTGTAATCGACCTCCGCCACTAAGCGTTCGGTTCCAATCCTGACACGTTCCTTATCAATCTGTTTTCGTCCTGCAGCAATCAAACTACTATTATCCAACAACTTTGAGCGTGCAGTCACCGCATCATCTGCCTCGCGCAGCAGAGGGAGCGTGGCGTTCTTCTGATCGACCCAGCCTTTCAGCTCTATTGCGTAGTTCTTTACTTCTTCGGCTGGTATAGGCTTCTCACTTATATACCGGGCCTGTTGGCGTGTATGGGTACCTTTCATGATCTCAATCTCATCAGAGAATGAGTAGAAGACACCGGGAAGAATAGCCAGGCGAACATACCTGCCCCAACCTCTTAGATTGTCGGCTATAAAACGGTGAGTGAGAGGTTTGTTCTGCGGCAAAGACTCTGTCAACACATCGCACAGAAGATCGTATTGCTTACCGTCTGTACTTACAAACACCAGCACCGCTGCGGGGAACGTCACCTGGGCTGAGCCCGTGACGCTGTTAAAAGTAATCTTGCCAATGGGGTACGCAGCACCCAGGTCAATGTCGATCATGAACAGACGGCGACGCCCAGTTCCCCAGCCGACCGTGCCTTGCTCCGCCCAGGCACAACCTGGGACATATAGACCATCGGTCAGTTCATGGGGCTTGTGATCAGCCTTGTTTTGATGATAGTCGGGCGGTGGGGTAAAGATACATGCTTTCCCAAGGGCCAGGTTCTTGCCCGCAGTCGGTCGTGGGACTTGGGCCGTTGCGGAACCGGATACCAGCATAAGGATAAGGCAAGTAAACACATTGATACGTTTATTAATTGTTGTCATCGGTTGATCTCCTAACACTTTATTGTTTTTACACATACGTAATACACCGGCTCTCCGTGGGGAGCAAGCCCTGTCCGGATTAAGCCAGCCCAGCAGATGCCGCCCACCCAATTCCATTACTTCTTTCAGCTTCATTCCAAATCTCCTTTTGCTTTCACTCATCAGATTCATCCATTCAGGTGATTAAAGCTCGACTATCGAAACCGCATAGAGAACAGATCGGCGTCCTTCAACACAAACCTCAATCGAACGGGGGTACCGGCCCATCTTCCCAGATCGGGATTCCCCCGCCAGAGCATGGGCTGTTGCAGTGAATCGCCGTACATCACTTCCGAATCGGCCAGAGCGAATCCGGGCAGAGGCACGCCCTGGGCATCCTGCAGTTCGACCCGCACGCTGCCCGCTGCCGAGGTCAAGAATGTCCAATGATTTATTTCCCGTTTTGGAGGTTCAATGTGTGCTAACCAACATCCGCTCCAATTGACGCCGGGCAAGGCGAATTTTCTAGGAAAATAGCAGTACGAGCTCACTCACCAACGCGCCCTCCGCGGCGTTCTCGGAAATTCGGCGTCAGAAAATGTCAATTCTTGAATTTACGTTCCGTCCCATTTTCCAGTTCGATAGCTGACTGAATGGTGGGTGCTTACGCCGATTAGATCCGCTCAATCAGTGATAAAGAGGTTTGCGTACGGTGGACCACCCAACGAGGGATAATGCTCGTTATCACACGTAGGGCGCCCCGCGGTACAGGAAGCTCCTTACCGAATGGTGAGCCACACCATTTACGACAATTGGCTGGGCTGCACACTATTGCTTCTGGAAAAAAACTGCCTACGGCGATCGAGGGAATTGGCACGTTAAAGCATGACGCCTCTCGGTGGGGCCGGTCGGTTGTTCTCCAGGCAACCAATGGGGGAACGTTTCGGATCACGCGTGGATGTGAGCCGTCGCGTGCATCCGGCTTGTTGGCAAATATTCCCCGTTTTTGCGCTCGCCATATTCCGGGCTACGGCTGTGGCAGGGCGATCTCAAACTGGCTCATGGACAGCCGTCCCTTCACCTCGCTGGAGAAGCCGGTGAACGAGAATCCGTAGCTGTGCGCGGCTCCGAGTATCTGCGAGAGCTGCTTCGGCTGGCCGTCCTGCGACCAGCTCTGGTGCCAGAGGGACTCATCGTTGGGCAGCGCGAACCGAACAGGTTCGGAGCTCCAGCTCCCCTCCGAGACGGCAATGGGCCGACTGCCAAGGTGCCACCGGCCTTGGACGCCGTCTACTGCACCATGGACCCAGAACAGACAATTCACGCCGTCAAGTTGGAGATTGTCGCCGCGCAGATAGACTGACACCCAGGCATTGCGCAAATCGATCGGGTCTTCGTTGACCCAGCTGCAATAGAATAGGAGCGGGAGTATCGACAGGGGGATCTCCGGCGTGTCGGCGCTCCATCTTGTGTGGTCGGTCCAGACGTAGCCCGCGTTCTCTGGTCCGCCATGTTCTTCCCAGGTCGTGAGAATGAAGATGTTACGTTCGCTGACCACGCTCGCATGGTAGTCGTATGAGCACCAGCCCTCCGGACCTTTCGCGAATGAGTTTCTCAACGTTCCTCGCTCACTCGTCATGACCGCGTTCCCCGCATTGACCAACATCTTGCGTGAGCGGCTCGGTTTACCGCGTCCGCTCGTCGCGGTTGTTGGGAGCCACTTCCCACCGTTTGCCTTTCGTGTGGTCGCTAACGATCATTGTCTTCTTCCGTGGCTTCGGTGGTCGCCCCCCATGTTGGGCGTTCTCGCGATACTTCTTCGAGTTCCTGAGCGTCCTCTTCAAGTGCTGCTCCATCATTGCTGGTCGCTCGGCAAGAAACTTCCTTTCCTGCAGCCGCGCTGCATCTGGCCCGCACGGAGCAGGGATGTCAATCTCGGCAATGGTCACGGCATCCGATCGCGCGTCCACGGCTACGATCTCGCCCTTGGAGATAATCAGATTCTTGCCGACATTGCCGTGAACAACAGGTATGCCGTTCTCCCGTGCCTGGGCCAGCACGATTTCGTCCTGCGTTTTCCTCGTGTCTCCCTGACTAGCGATACAGAGAAAACGCGCCCCGTCCAGGGCGAGGGTCCGGGCCAGCATCGGATTCCAGCGATCATTGCAGATGAGCAAACCGCAACGTCCGAATGGTGTGTCAAATGCTCTGATCTTCTTGCCGATACGGTTGAAGTACCATGTCTTGTCGTACCCTTCGGCGAACTGCATCTTGCTGTACACACCGCAGATCCGTCCCGAAGCGTCTAGAAAAAGTGACGTGTTGTAAACGTCGCGTCGACCACGGCGTTCGGCCATCCCGAATACGATCGCGATCCCCAACTGCCGCGCGAGTCTTTGGAAACGCTTCACGGAGGGTCCGTCAATGGGTTCAGCGATTTGTACCATCGGCTCTCGCAATTCCGGGAAATGGACTACCTCGTTGACCATGCATCCATCCAGAATTTCCTCAGGAGCGACGGCCAGCTTGGCGCCGCGCTTTGCGGCTTCCTTGATACACATCTCTAGCTTGTCTGAGTTCCACTCCTTGTGCCACTTCCATGGCACAAAATTGATCGCGGCTACTTTCAGTCTCTTAAACATGTTCCTCCCAACGAATAACTAAGGTGCGGAGGGTTTCCCTCCGTCACCTTCGGTTTCTTGTTGTGTGCCGGGCACGGCCCGACCGCTTAAAGGTGATGATATGAAATAGAGCCATCTAAATCAAATCAAAATCCTGAACCCAGCCAGGTAACGGCGAAGGGTAGCCGGAGGCAAAGGTCTCGACCGCAAGGCGGCCTTGAGGAGGCCCGAGGCAAAGACGTGGGCTGACGTACAGAAATCGGATTTGAGGCGACGTACACCGGGATCGTGGCGACCGGCACCTACACCGACGATGTGGGCACGCTCGACCGCGCCTTCTACCAGGTCGAGCACGTCGAGTGATTCCAACCGCTGGACGGGCGCTCCTGCATTGGAAATGCGAGTTTGCACGGGGAATCGATCATACCGCCTCCGCGTTATCCAGCGCCTTGCGGGCGGTCTCGAAATGCCTGACCGCGGAATTCAATTCCCTCGACAAACACCCGCCGGCTATGCAAGTCGCGGCTGAGAATCTGGACGTCTGCGAGCTTCCCGGCATCCAGGCTCCCGAAGTCCCTATCCATCCCGATCCGTTCTGTGGGTGTGAGACTGGCCATGCGCACAGCTTCGGGCAGGCTGGCGCTTGTTTGTTCGAACATCGTGCGCACCATGTGGTCCATGCCGCAAATCGTGCTCGCTAATCCGCCCTTCATGCCGACGCCGACCTTGCCGTTGTTGGTAAAGGGCTCTCCCGCCTCGGCCGGGCCGATGAGGTACTCGCCCTCGGGCATGTCCATCGCCCGGTTGGCGTCGGTGACAAGGCAAAGGCGCCCAGTGCCCTTGATCCGAAACGCGAACTCAAGGAGCTCGGGAGCCAGATGTTCTCCATCGGCGATGACTTCGGTGCTCATTTCCTCGTTCATAATTACGAACTCGAGCATGCTGCCCTGGTACGGAGCGCCCAGCCGCCGGCGGACGCTGTCGGTGGTACTCATAGCGCACCAGAAGTGATCCACGTGCCGCAATCCGGCGTCGAAACCGCACTGCATTTCGTTCCACGAGGCGTTGGAATGGCCGCACGTTGCGAGGTACCCGCGGCGCCGGGCCTCGAGGTAAAAGTCTTCGGCCCCGGGCAGTTCCGCGGCACAGGTGGCAACGCGAATGATGCCGCGGTCGAAAGCCGTCAGGTATTCCGTCGGGTCGGGCCTGCGCTCCAGGCCTCCCGGATGAGCCCCGACCTGGTCCGACCCGAAGTAGGGGCCGTACCAGTGCACGCCGGCAAGGCGGGCATGGGCTCCGGGCTTCCACGCCTTCTGCACCGCTTCGCATGCGTCCATCATGCGATTCAAATGCTCCGGCGTGCCTGTTGTGGTGGTGGGGAAGATGCTCGTCGTACCGTGGCGCGTGTGCCCCTCGATGGCGAGACGCACCGCCTCTTCCGTCCCGTCCATGAAGTCGGCCCCTAGCGCGCCATGGACGTGCTGATCAACAAAACCCGGTGCGATGTAGCCGCCTTGGGCATCCACAGTTTCCGCGCAGGCCGAGATGTCGATCTCGACCGCCGGGCCGACCTTATCGATGCGACCATCACGGGAAACGACAATGCCGTCGTCAAGAATCGAATCCGGCAAGATGACGGTTCCATTATGAAATGCGAGTGTCGATGAAAACGGGTTATCGTTCACGGTGGCTGCAAAGGTCAAAATCTACTTCGAAACTCGATTCTCCCCGGACTTTTCGTACTTGTAAACCCGGGGCAGATCATGGCCAGCATGTTCGGCGCAACCGCATCCGGCTGCAAGGTTTCAATTGGGGCGAATGAGGAAAAATGGCTCGAATACCGCTTGTGCTCACACGCAATGCAAGTTTCCATGGAGAATCGATACCAAGGAGGTACATCGCCGTGAACGACCGCCAACAGGAGAAAATCTCATCCGAAGCGAACGGTGCGGAGCAGGCGTGTGCCCGCACGGCCCCGTCGCCCCGATCCGCGCCGCATCCCCGTGGGCGTGGTCGGCCTGGGGCTGATGGGGACCAGCATCACCGCCTGCCTGCTGGTCGCCGGCCTCCAAAAAATCAGATCTTGGACTTCTTAACCTGCGCGTTGAGATGTGTGCCTGCTTAGTTGGTGTGAATTCCAAGGTTCCTTTCAGGCTTTTGGGACCTCGTCCGATGCGCTCAGCCGTTCGCGCAGGACATCCGCCTATTGTACTGTTCAGGCCAATGCCTTCTTGGTGGTCTTGATGATTACCGCGGCGATCTTGTAGGGGTCCCCGTTCGACGCCGGACGACGATCCTCAAGACGGCCCTTCCATCCATTCTGGATGGTCGCCACCGGAATGCGGATTGAAGCGCCCCGGTCGGACACTCCATAACTGAACTTGTCAATCGCCTGTGTTTCGTGCAGGCCCGTCAGTCGCTTCTCATTGTCGGCACCATAGACAGCGATGTGTTCCGCGATATTCTTTCCGAATTCTACGCAGATCTTGGTATGGGTCTCTTCGCCCCCGGGATCCCGCATTGCACCGCACGAAAAGTTTGCGTGCATTCCGGATCCATTCCAGTCCCCGGAAATCGGCTTCGGATGCCAATCCACGGCAACTCCATATTTCTCGCCAGTACGTTCAAGAAGATACCGGGCCATCCAGATCTGGTCGCCGCAGTCGGCCGCGCCCTTGGCAAAAACCTGGAATTCCCACTGTCCCATCATGACCTCGGCGTTGATGCCTTCCACATTAAGGCCCGTCTCAAGGCAAAGGTGAAGATGTTCGTCCACAATGTCGCGGCCCATGGCGTTGCGAGCCCCTACAGAGGTGTAATACGGGCCCTGGGGTCCCGGGAATCCATCTTTCGGAAAACCTATGGGCAGATTGGTGTCGGTGTCGATCAGCGTATATTCCTGCTCCAACCCAAACCAGAAATCGTTGCTGTCATCATCGATGGTGGCGCGGCCGTTGGATGCGTGGGGGGTGCCATCGGCGTTGAGAACCTCGCACATGACAAGCCATCCGTTGCCCCCGAAGCGGTTTGGATCAGGGTACACGGCCACGGGCTGCAGGAGGCAGTCCGAATCGCTTCCCTCTGCTTGCTCGGTCGATGACCCGTCGAAAGACCACTGCTTCGCGTCTTCCAATTTTCCGGAGAAATCACTTTCGATCAGCGTTTTACCTCGTAGGCTTTGGGTCGGCTTATAACCATCGAGCCAGATGTATTCCAACTTGTGCTTGCTCATATTACTGTCCCTGATTTTCTTTCCTTGTTTGTTTCGACAATTACCCGCACACGGTCACGCAATCTGTCAGAAAATGCTTTTCGGGCGACGCGGGCACATGCCCGCCGGGACCGGCGTGAAGGAGCGTTCTCATGGGAAGACCGTTAGCTGAAGCGGGGTGGAGGGGTCAAGCAGAAAGGCAAGGCGCCCTCCGGGCCGCCTGGGACTGTCCTGGGCCGCCCGGGCGAGGCAGTATCTCCTCCAGACGGTCTTCAGGGAGCGCTGGCAACCTGAGCCGCCGCTCTTCCTGTTTTGAGAAGGATATCTCGGCCAGACATCTATCCGCTCGGACGATTGCTCGGAACTCCGAGTCGGGCACATAAAAGTATGTAGAAATGGGTGAGACTCTGGGCTTTCGTCCCCTGACCAAGCTTGACCGTTTGGCCGTCTTATACTTCTGTACATATATACAGCCCTCTTTGAGGGCCAATGCAGACTTCGACGACTCAGGCACCAAGACTCGATCGCACCACATGGCACAAGATCCGCCGCGATTACATGGCCGGACTCGGCTCCTGCCGGGAACTCGCGGAGAAATACGGCACGACCCGGTATGCCGTGCAGAACCGCTGTAAGCGGGAGGAGTGGCGGCTACAGATGGCAAAACTGGACGGGGAAGTGGCTCAGGAAACAACCCGGATTATCGCGAACAGGGCCGACGAGATACTTGCCATGAGACAACAGGTGATGGGCCAAACCCTCGAGGATGCCACCTTCCTGCGTGGACTCATGATGCGCGCCATTCCTCTGATGGAGGCGAACGATGTGCGGGCTTTGAAGGATCTGGCGGGAATCTACCGCATCATCACGGAGCAGCCGAGAAAAGTGCTCGGCTGGGCTGTGGCTGTCCGGCACGATGCGACTCCGGATGCGACAAACTATGTTGACAAGAACTATTCGCCGACGGGACAGATTCAGTTCCCCGTGATCACCCTTCACACGGATCAGGATCCGCTGCTTCCCTTGTTCCACGAGGAGATCTGTGCGCAAACCGTGGGAGGGGTCTCCACGTTCGGTAACGAGTATTGAGTCACGTTGAGAGCCCCACCATTCTCAAACCTCTTTATCACAGATTGAGCGAACCTGTTCGGCATAAACGCCTCTCCTTCAGCCGGGTATGGCCGGCGCCGGCTGACCGAGGATGAGCCGGTGGCGATCCCGGTTCACGACCGTGCGTGCGAATTGACCTTCCGTCCGTTCGAAGTTATCACATTGCGATGCAAGGAGGTGTACGTGTGAAGATCGATCTTGGTAATGACGTCATTGTTGAACTCCTGGTCGAGGGCGATCGGGTCCGGGGCCTGGGCAAAATCTCCGTCCAGGGCGTAGCGTTGCGCTGTGGACGGCTTCCCATTGCCCCCCTGATCGATACGCCCGAGGGGCTTCGGTTTTGCGATTTCACTCTGGTGGACGTGATCCGCCGGGACGACGAGACGATCGTGCGTTGCCGGGTCGAGGCGGAACAGGGCGACTACACCGGGCGCATCGATCTCCTTCACCACCGCCGGGTGGCCACCCAATTCCCCGACAAGACCCCCGTGGCCGAGATCGATTGGGTCCTCCGTCCGGACCATGCGGAGATCGGCGAGCGGCCGTTTGCCGGGCTGTCGTATGCTTACCGATTCCGGTGTCCGGATGAGACATACGGGCGCGTTCACCGGGTCGTGGACCGCGCCAGTTGGGAGATCGGGGGCGCAGCCGAGGGGAACACGATCATCTCCGCGGGGCAGGTCAACTACCCGGAGCACCGTGCGACGCGGAACAGCGTCTTTGACACCCGCGTCGTCGCCCGGCGGGGACTGAACGGGGAGCATCTCAAACCGGGTAGCGTCTCGTACGAAACGGTCCCCCGGTTCGGCGTCATGCAGTGGTTTGATTACCTCTTCGCAGATGCCGGGGCCCTGGCCGTTTTTTACGCGCGCATGGAGCACATTCGCGGGTTGGTGGACAAGCGAGAAGACAGCGACCTGATCCTTCACTTCGATGAGATCCATTTTGCGCTGACCAACGAGTTCGAGACGCCCGCCAAGCGGGTGCTCTTTCACGCGCCGACGCACGCTTTGGATATCACGGAGGGACGCAACATCTGGACCGACGTCGGTGATTACGTCGCCCACGTCTACCGGTCCCAGTACGGGATACGTGCCGAGGAGCCGGTCCCGGAAGCCGCGTATCAATTCTCGTACGATCACCGCATGCGCGCGCACCTGCTTCCGGCCGATCCTGCCGATCACTTCCGTCGGCTGGGCCGGGAATTCGTGCCGCGTGTCGCCGAACTGGGCATTCGCCGTATCTTCATCGGCCCGCCGTGGATCAATGACATGACCGAAGAAAAGGAGACGCGGAACTGCTGTGTGACCCTCGAGTACCGGGTGGCAGACCGGTTCGGCGGCGAGCCGGCGCTGGCAGACCTCTGCCGCGCCGCCGAGGCGGCCGGCATACAAATCACCCTGTGGATCGGATGGGCGACATCGACGGCGTCGCCCATTACCCTCGAGCATCCGGAATGGCGCGTGATCAGCGTGACCGGCGCGCCCTACAACGGGGGGTACCGGGAGCTTTTTACGCATGACCCGCGTTCGGGCTTCCGGACGTACCTGGCCGGGCAGCTCACCGGGCTGCGCCGGAGCACCGGCTACCACGGGGTCCTGCACGATTCGTTCGTTCATCTCCCCACCATGGCCGTCAACTACGCCGACGAACGGTTGGAACCGAGCCTCGACGCTCTCCTCGGGTTCGTGGCCGACCTGCAGCGGGAGGGACTGGTCCACACCATCGAGGGAAACGGTCCATTCGGCCTGCCCGTGGGCGGGTTACCCCATGACGCAGACGACGGCGCCGAGGTCATGCTGCAATGGTTCTTCGGACACGAGTACGCCCTGTACAACACGGCACGCAGCGTGAAGATCGAGGCGGTGGCGAAGGGGATCCTGACGCCGAAGCAGTATTTCCGCTTTCTGGCCAACAAAGCGCCCTTCCGGTTCGATGTCGATGCCGACCGGGTGGATCAGCTTCAGCACCTGGAAGGCGAGTTCGCCCGGTTGCACAAGATTTTCAACCAGGTGAGCCCGCTCATGCAGCGCAGGCATATCCTTGACGACGATGCGGGAGTTGCGTGGCGAACGGACGACGGGGAGCAAGTTCTGTTTGCCTTCAAGGAGTTTCGGCATCCCGTGCCGGAGGGGTGCCGGGTGGAAGAGGTTACAGACGCGGACCCCATCCCGATCGCCGTGGACGATGGGGCTTTTCAAACGCGAGAGGAGGGGGTGTATCGCTTTCGGCCCGTTCCGTCAATGGCGAACACCTAAATGCAGGAGACGATAAACATCGATCTCATTGGAATCCTTCCTCTATATCTCACTATTCCGCCTGGGTAACTACCACCGAAGACTCGCCCGCCGGCCGGCGCAAGAATGCCGCGCGGGCCGGATTTGGTTTTTAAGATGCGATGCCCATCGCCCTTGATTGAGTTATAGAGATGCAGGCCGGGATGGTAGGCCAAGCCCACATATAACCGACCGTCAGCCGCCACCCTGACCGAGACAGGATGGTCCAGGTTATTGAGCGTTTGCCAGCCCTTGCCAGTCATGTCGGTCATGCGCACGATACGGTTGTTACCGCAGTCTGCTACGTAAATCGCACCATCAGAGCCGATGGATATGGAGGATGGGTGATATAACTTCTCTCCCGTGCTCAAGGTGGCGAACACCGTCCAGCCCTTGCCGGTCATATCGTCAATGCGCACGATGCGGTTGTTACAACTGTCGGCGATATAGAGCCGGTCCTGTGCGTCCACCGCCAGGCCGAGCGGCCAGTTGAAGTGGCCGCGTTCGGCGTCCCACTTCAAGCGATCGCCAATCTGCACCCAGTTCGCGCCGGTCATATACTGATAAGAAATCGCTTTTCGGGCGGCGCGGGCACCCGCCCGCTGTGACCGGCCTGAAGGAGCGCTTTCATGGGGGAGAAGGTAGCTAAGACGGGCTGGAGGGGTCAACACAGCAAGAAGCGTCCTCCGGGCGGGCCGGGGCTGCCCGGAGGACTCGGCAACAGGGTCAGAGACACCGGCGAAGAACAAACCTCCCCCGCCACAAGCGCTCAGGCGTTCGCGTAGGCCATGACCGGTTCGGTGTCGTAGTCGGGGAATGGGTCATCCAGCCAGGGCTCGATGACCCATTCGGCAATTTCAGGCGGTGCCCTTGCCGGCGACACGCGCACGCCCTGCTGCCACAGGCCCAGATGGCGGAGGATGCGCTCGATCACGTCGCCGTCGTCGATCAAGGACACGATGCGCATTTCTTTCTGGCACTTCGGGCAGAGAAGTGGGTCCGCTTCCCACACCTTCTTGATGAGCTCGCGCCACTTGGCCGAGGGGATGCGGCGGGGTTGATGCTCCGACACATCGACGACGACGACGGCTTGGCCCGCGGCTTTGGCCTCTTCGGCGGCGCGCTTATCGCGCTGGCCACGCATCTTATTCGAATACCAGCCGTAGTAGCGCACGAGTTGGAAACTCTTGTCCGGGATGTGCTGGGTGATGGCGGCGATAAAGTCGCAGGGGGAGAAGACCTCGAAGTTTCTGATCAACTTGCGTGGATCGGCATGGTTCTAGTCGACGCAAACTTTCGCGGGATGAAAATCGCAACCCGTCTCATGCATCGCGCCCTTGAATACCTGAATGGCACCAAAACGGTAAAACTCGATGCGACCCCAGCAGGATGTGAAGTTTATGGTCAGTTGGGATTTCAGGAGGAATGGGGTCTTTCGCGAATGACTACAACTGAAGTCATATCGGCAGGAAAAGACCCTATCGGCGCATCCTTACTCCAATCGATTGATGTTGTTTCCGCTCTAGACATCGAGGCTTTCGGCGTCAATCGCCGCCCGATTCTCACATCGTTGCTGGAACGCACTCCAAGCTTGGCTTGGTCCTGTGTCGAGGATGGAGAAGTCTCAGCATTTTGTTTTGGAAGGCCGGGAACATATTACAGCCAGATTGGGCCCGTTGTGGCGCGGGATGAGAAGTCGGCCAGACAGGTCATCGTCGCCGCGCTTCACCAACTTCGCGGCCAACCGGCTGTCATCGATGTGCCCGACTGCCACGACCACATCCTCGGACTGCTTGCCCAACACGGCTTCAGCAAGGAGCGACCGTTCACGCGCATGTTCAAGGGGACTAATTCCGTGGCCGGACACCCTGAACTAGTGTTCGCCAGCGCGGGCCCTGAGCTTGGCTGAGTGAACACGGCAGAACGAATTAGCAATGGGTTAGCCAAGGAAGCTTGATGTCGTTCCTCCAAATTTGCCATTCTAAAAAAAGAAACTAAATCAAGAGTGGCACGACACATGACAAACGCACCTCCCATCACGATCAACAGACTGGAAGAGCATATCGGGGCAGAGGTGCAAGGCGTTGACATTGCCTCACCGATTGAAGAAGCAACGTTGTTGCAACTTCGCGAAGCGCTTTACGAGTATTCCGTTCTCGTCTTTCACGACCAGCAAATCACGGACGAACAGCATGTTGCTTTCAGTGAAGGTTTCGGGCCACTCCAGATGACGCTGCCGAGCGACCCCTATGGTGGCGGTGGCCCGATTAACCGTATCGCAAATGTTGACGACAACGAGGAAATCATCCCGGCTGATGACACGCGTTCGAAGTACCAGGCAGGCAACATGCTCTGGCACTCGGACGGATCTTTCAAAGCCATGCCCCTGAAAGCCTCACTCCTGTCGGCAAAAGTTGTACCTCCAAGTGGCGGAGAGACGGAATACGCCAGTTTGCGGAATGCGTATGAGACACTTCCAGACCAAAAGAAAGAAGCCCTCGCAGGCCTCGTGGCCGAACACAGCATGGCCTACTCTCGCGAGCAGATCGCCCCTGGCTTGATGACCAAAGAATTTCTAAAGGAAACACCACCCGTGCATCATCTCGTCGTACGGACGATTCCAGAGACAGGTAAAAAAGCACTCTATATTGGATCCTATGCCTCACACATCTTGGGGTGGCCTATAGAAAAGGGAAGAGCCTTGTTAACGGAATTGCTGGAGTGGGCAACGCAGCCTCAATTCGTTTATAAACATGAGTGGTCGGGAAACGATCTGGTCATGTGGGACAATCGCTCTTGCTTGCACCGTGGTCGGCCATGGCAATTTGGAAAATATAAACGCATACTACACCGGACCACTCTTTCCTGTGAGCATTCGTAATGACTGCCTGTAACACAGTATACCGGCATAACGTCCTTAATCTTTACGGATTACCTGACTGATAAGAAATCTTGCCATCGACATCAGTCTTGAATCTCGAATCACGAAGTGACGCTGTTTCCATATACTCCATTACTCCATTCTCCATCACGCCATCATCCTATGGCGTGAGAATTCCTCGCGGTCCGGATTTGGTTTCCAGGATGCGATACCCATCCCCATTGATTGAGCTGTAGAGATGCAGGCCGGGATGGTATGCCAGCCCCACATACAACCGACCGTCGAGTGCCGCCCTGACCGAGACCGGATGGTCCAGGTTATCAAGCGTTTGCCAACCCGCGCCGGTCATGTCGGTCATGCGCACGATGCGGTTATTGCAACTGTCAGCAATATAGAGCCGGTCCTGTGCGTCCAGCGCCAGGCCAAGCGGCCAGTTAAAGTGATTGCGTTCAGCGTCCCACTTCAGGTGGTCGCTGCGCAGCGACCACATAGCAACAGTCTACCATATAGAGTCCTTGCTCACAGTAAAGGCCAGAGTAACTCATAGGGAAATCCGGGCTAATTATTATCAACATCAACAAAAACAACGCCTCGGACGGCAGATTGTGTGCGAAGAACCCGAGGAGAATCACCACTTTTAATGGAGTCAAACACATAGACACCTGGTGTGTGAGCCAGACCTACATATACCTGCCCATCCCGGGTCACGGTAACGGAAACCGGCCTGTCCAGATTGTTGATGGCCTGCCAGTTGGAACCATCGATATCGCTTATGCGAATCACACGGTCATTGGCGGAATCAACCACATAAATTTCGTCATTCTGGCCAATGGCCACATCGGTGGGTTCCTTGAACTGTTGTCCTTTGGCTGAACCTCCGTGGCAGACGGTCCAGCCGGTTCCATCTATGTCATCAATACGCACAAGCCGATTGTTCATGCAGTCGGCGATATAGAGCCGGTCTTTTGAATCCAGGGCCAATCCGAGCGGCCATCTGAAATGGCCCCGCTGTGCATCCCAAAGCGTGCGCTCGCCAATTTGCATCCAGTTTGTACCAGCCATATCATCGCTTCGCACTATGCGGGCGTTGGAAGTGTCCGAAATGTAAATACGCCCTTTGCTGTCAATCGCGGTATCATATGGCCGATGCAGTCGCATCGGCAATGTTCCAGGAACGTCGGGTGGAGACTGGTCGCCATACTCACCGAGCGATACAAGACCATCACCGGTCAGATCATCAATTCGGACAACGCGATGGTTTTTCACATCGGTAATGTAAATCCGTCCCTGTTTATCTTTCGTCAAGCCCGTTGGGCGGGAAAGCCCGAGATTCGGGGGTTGTGTAGGGTTGGTGCGTCGAAACCCTCCCACCAGACCCAGCTCATTGCTCAACGCCGGATTAGCCTCGGTTGCGGCACTGATGAACGTAATCCTATCCCGCAGTGTTTCTGCGACAAGAATCGGGGGCACGTCACCGTGCCCCGAATTTTGTGCATTAACCCGTGCTGCAGACAGCTTTCTCCCGGCCAGCCAGCGAAGAGTATTGGCAACGGTGCGAGGCCAACTGGGCCAATCCCAGAAGGCTGTCTCACCGGGTTTGGCCTTGCCCAACGCGGTGGCCAGCAAGGCCGCTGAACGCCCTTTACCGATTCTTCCCGTCACCAGCAACGGATCATTACCCGCTTTGAGCACGGTGACGGCATCGGGACGCAGCCTGGCGGTGTGATACCACAACACATACGGAGAAGGCTTCCATTTAAGACCGTCTGTGATTCCATTCGCACCGGCCGGAACGATGGGTGAGGAGACCGACTTCCAGTCCCACGGACCATTGGAGAGCACTGGCATCACACCTTCCAACGCCGTTTTCTGATATCGCCCCTTGCCGTAGGCAAACGGGCCGCCGCAGACTAACAGACCACCACCTGAACGCACGAAATCGTTAATCATCTGACGACGCGTGACCCCCATCGCCTGGGCATCGACATCCACCAATACCACAACATCAAACTCAAACAATTTCTCTCGTGTTACGGGGAATGCACCAGCAATATGTACATCTCCGGAACGAAGCGTGGAGGCAAAATTGCACCGTCTGATGCTGGATGAAGACGTCGGCAGCAACGCCAGAGCTTCTTCGATGCGGAACCGGGGATATTGCGGCCCGCGTACAATCAATACTCGCAAAGGCCCCTTGATGGCGGCTCTTTTATACGTCTTGGGCTGCCAAGCCTGTGGATACTGCTCTTCGAGCTCTGCCTTGGTGAACTTATGAACCTGCTTAATCGTGACTTTGTCAATCCAGAGCGTCGTTCCTATGGGTTCAGTCGTGTCGCCGTAACCGCCCCTCCAATTTATGTAACAGGCCACATAACCGCCCGGTGCACGGGTAAACTTTACGGCGAAATTCTGATATTTCCCCGAAGATTTGAACTCATTGGCCTGGACATCGCGGTTGGCTATGATACCCAACCCCTCCTGCCAGACAGTCAGCAAGGCGACGACTTCCTTGTTGGTATGATCCTCCACCTTGAGGCGGAAAACCACGTTATAGATTCCCGGTGGTTGCTCCATGCTCATCGGACCGGCATAGGCGACTGACCCGCGACGGCTTGTCGCCGGATAACAGACCTTGGCGACCCCGCCACTGGCATCAGGGTCTTTAATCGCCGAAGAGACCTCGGCCCAGCCGCGTGGGCTGGATTCCCCTTCAGAGACCCATGACGTTTCTCCAGCTTCCGCCAGACAGGTAAATACGCTTACGCCGAAAACCAACAGCAGGAATAAAGAGAGTATAGATTGTTTTCGCATCATCTACTCTCCTTTTCAAATTCAAAAACGACAATGTTCCAGAAGGCTAACTCAGGCACAGTGACTACAGCCTGACCATTTTTCACAACCGCATTCAACGATATACCGTGCGTATCAGGGTCAGGAGACATCGTCGAAGCCTCCACCAGACTCATACCTGCTGGAACTGGCACTGTGACCCGTACGTTCCTGCGAACCGCAGGAGCCACCTTTTCCTTCGGAACAATCTTCTCGTTGGCTGGTGGGTTGATAAGATGCAGAATCAACTGCTCACGCCCGTCGGGACGTTCGCGAGTATATACCGTGTCTTTCCACCACAGCGGAACCTCCGCCTGTACATTGATGTTCTTGATGACATCATCTCCGGCCAGACGCAATTTCCGGTCATACAGCAATCCACCGTAGCGGATGGCAAAACGATACCAGTGGCCGAGATTCTTGGGACTCGACAGGTGTGCCCGATTGGCAAAGGTGATGGCACAAAGATACGAGTTGAATACCGGACTGCCCGGGTACACGTGCAGGTAAAGCTCTCCACCGACATCCCGGACAATCCGTGTGTCATTCGCGATGACTTTGGCCACAATCGGCCAGGTGTCGAGTCCGGGGGCCAGTCCCTGCGACATAGGCAGTCCGCCTTCCCAGAGTATCCACCCGTTATCTCCCATGCTCGTGGAAAAAAACTTCGGCAGATTTATCGGAGCCCCTTCCACCATACGCACGCCATAGTTATAACCAGAAATAAAATCAGGATTCTCTTTGCGTAATATCTTTTGGGTGAGGAGATGGTTCCGCGTGGCCATCTCGTCCGATTCAGGGTATCGGGGACTCAGCTGGCCATTGACGTCAAAATGATCGAGCTTGCCGTAGTCACCGCTGACAGTCCATTGACCATCCCAGCGGGCACCGTCGTAACCGAACATCTTCATCCCGTCAACCAGCGCCTGGGCTCCGAATTCTACCACGATTGGGTCGATAAAGCTTACCATGCAGACTGAGGATTTGAGATAATTTTCCGGGCCGATATCGTATCCTCCGGTTTCCTCATAGTCGAAACGGGCATACCACTGTCCATTGCCCAAATACATCGCCCTTTCGGGATGATCACTCAAAATTTCCCAGGCCCGGTTGCCCCAGAACGCATGGTTGACATAAGTCAGAACCTTGATGCCATGTGCGTGCAAACCCTGAATATACGCGCGAATGATGGCCCGGTTGCCGTTGTAATGCCTTAACTCACCAGAGGACCAGGTTTCGCCTTCCGGTGTAAAATCGCCGAAACTGGCCGGCGACCAGAAATAGAGCTCCATCATGGTGATGTAGTTGTTGCGTATTCTGGGAATCTCAAATTCCTTCAAGCGTTTTTCCGACCCCGCATACGGAAGGTGGACAGAATATTGTGAAACCAGTGGTGCGTGATCGCAAACGGTGAAAAACTCACGTCCCCGGCTGACCTCACGGCCATTCTGCATCAGCACCGCCTGAACTTCGTGTCCGAACTCTTCGTGTGATTCCGTCGAGACGACCACTTTGGTTGTCCCGGTAGGTATTGTGACGGAACGACGCGAGACTTCCCGTTTAGTATTCACATCTGACACGAGCGTCACGAACAAATCCGCCTGCTGCGGCGCGGCCATTGTGTTGCGCAGCGTTACCGTAATCTGCACCGGTTCCTTAGTGCCATACAAAAGCTTCTCGGGCCAGACACGAACCACCTCTAAGTTTTGGGCATGACCCATCGTCGCGATGGCCAACACCAAAATGCAAGAAACGATAGATAGCGATTTCATTGGAATCTCCCCTATATCCTTATCGTTAAAACCTGTAACCGTTCAGGCCCTTCCAGCGAGCCTGATAAATGACTACCTGCCCCGATCCTCGGGATACACTTCCTTCCTGAAAACTGAAACATTGATCTTCCTCCATTGTTTGTACCGGTGAAAGTTGAAAATGAGAATCGAACAAGAACTCATCACGTACCGATGTTGGCATGGATGATTGGATGTGACAATTCCTTGGGGGCGACTTGGGGGCGAACTCGGCTCTTGTACGGTTCTGGCACTCACGTTGCGTTAGCCGCTTTACACCGTGTATTGATAGTACTCGGCTGCGACGGCATTGGCACCCTTCAGAGATCGGGAATAACAACGTTTACCCGACGAGGCCCTGAACGCCCGACATTTCAGCTATATTGCGGCGAGCGTCCTTGCATTGGATCGAGGAAGAGGCGCGGTTTCGTCTGCTCTGTAGTCCTTTGCTCCTTTATCACACATTGAACGAATCTGATTGGCATAAACGCCGGCCTTTTCGCCAGCTACCGGAGGGGAAGATGAGCCCAAACGCGAATCTAAGAATCGACACCTTTTGACGCCGATTGTTCGAGAGCACGGTGGAGCGCAACTGGGTGGGTTAGCTCGTGCTGCTATTTTCCTGGCAACTGCCGCTTCCCCGGCCTCAATTGCTTTGGATATTGGTTACCACACGGTGACCACATTTTAACAGGGGTTCGGAGAGGCCATTTGGCCCCATCGCTGTAAATGCTCGTCAAGAAAAGGCTATGCATACCCTATCGGATAGTCCCTGATCGCGGAAGCGGCGCTACACTACATTTTTTGCACCCCGAAGGCCCTGAACTGTTGTATTGGACCAATAAAGTTTGGCGGGAGGAATGGCAATGGTTAAAAATCAGACGATCAGACGATCAGACGATCAGGCTCGCACGGTGTCACGGTGAATGGGGCGGCACTCCTGTTTAGTGCGACAGCCGGCTTGAGCCTGGTCAGCTGCGTGCAGGGAGCAGAGGATCGGGAAGCGTTGGCCCAAATAAATGAACCGGAAAGCTAGGTTGTGATGAGTACCGAACCCACAGACCGCAAACCGTTGTCGGAAACCATGATTCAGACAGAACGGGAGGCCGATCAAACCACGGAGTGGAAGCCGGGCGATCCCATTGGGTATATTCGATCGGAGATCCCCGCGTTCGCCATGCCCCCCTACACCGGGGAACGTTACGAAGCGCTGGTGCCCGACACGCTCGACATCCAGGAGCGGGCCGGGCTGGCGGTGAACGTGCTGACCGAGGCAGTGGACCCCCAGGCGGATTATGAGATGTATTTTTCCGTCGCGATGAACAGGAATCCCGCACTCATGTGCCACAACGGATCGAGCATTTGCCAAGCCAAGTTCATGGAATCACTGCCGCTGATGCGGATGGTCAGCGGCAGTGAACTCAACCCGGAGGTGGATCAGATCTGGATGGAAGCCGCACTGCGCAACCTGGGGCCGGACGGGATGTATTACTACCCGCTGGGCGGACGGCCCTGGGCGCTGCAGGGTCCCTGGCTGGAGGCGGCGGGCGGCACGAAAGACCGGATCATGGGGAAAGACCAGGTCATCGTGCCCATGTCCTCGGGGCGTATTCTCTCCGCCATGATGAACTATGCGCGCCGGGGCGATGCTGCGCTGTGGAGAAAGGAAGCCGAACGGCTGGTGGACGGACTGGTCGATCTCGCCGTGGACCGGGGCAGCTATGCCTTCTTTTATCCGTCGAACCTGTTTGCGGTGAAAGGGCCTACCGACGACCTGGGCCTGTCGTTGCATCCGGGCTGGGCGGCCGCTGCGTGCTTTGTGGCCCTGGGATTGGCGCGGGTCCACCGGGAGACGGGCTACGAGCCTGCCGGGACCCTGGCCGGCAAGCTGCTCAACTATATCATGCACGAGCTTCACTACATTGAACCCGACGGGAGTTTCGGGCCGGCCGAGCAGGGGTACTGGCACTTTCACATGCACACCTACTGCCTGCTGGCCATCCTGGAGTACGCGCTGGGGACAGGTGATGAGGAGATGCTGGGACTGGCGCGACGCGGATTCGAGCACGGCAGGGCCAGCGGCGATGCGCTGCTGGGCTACTTTCCCGAGAACAGCGGTCCTAATTGCGGACTGCAGACCACCGAGCTCTGCGAGGTGGCCGACATGATCGCCCTGGGGCTGGAGCTCAGCGCAGCGGGGGCCGGCGACTACTGGGACGACGTGGATCGGTGGATACGCAACATCTTTGCCGAGGGGCAGATGACCCCGGCAAAAACGGTGCTCCTTCAACGCCATGCTTCCTCCCTGCCGGTCACCGCGGTGGACTATAACGCGCGGATGCCCGGCGGCGCCCTGCCCTCCGGCTACCAGACGACCGATCGGGTGATCGAGCGCAATATCGGCGGATTCGCCGGCTGGACGCAGCCCAACGACTGGGGCATCCCCGGGATCATGCACTGTTGCACCGGCAACGGGACGCGCACCCTCTATCACATCTGGGAGCACATCCTTACCTATGCCGACGGCAACCTGCGGGTGAACCTGCTTCTGAACCGGGCATCGCCCTGGGTGGATGTCGACAGCCACATTCCGTACACCGGGCAGGTGGATGTAAAGATCAAGAAGGAACTGGACCTGGCGATACGCATCCCTCAGTGGGTAGAGCCCGGCGAAACCCGCTGCCGGGTCTCCGGCGCGGAACGCGCATTGCGGTTCGAGGGACGCTATGCTCAGGTGGGAGCGGTCCAGTCGGGGGATGTGGTCACACTGAGTTTCCCCATCGCCGAGCGTACCGAGACGGTCTGGCATCCGCAGGATTTCCAAAAGCAGGGGCAGAAGTACACCGTGCTGGTGAAGGGCAACACGGTTGTGGCCATCGATCCGCCGGGGCCGACATGCCCGTTCTTTCAGCGCGGACACTACCGGGACAACAGTACCCGCTGGCGCAAGATTGAGCGCTTTGTCTCCAACGAGCGGCCGTAGTGGGGCCGCGCATTGAGAAGGAAAAATAGTAATGGTTCACAATCAGACAACCAGACGAGAGTGCTGGCACGGGGTCACTGTGGTCGCAGCGGGACTGCTTGGTGCGGCAGCCGCCTTGAGCCTGGTCGCCCCCGTGCAAGGAGAAGATCCGATGAACGTTGAGCTGAGTTCGGCAGCGAGCCAGGCGGGCCCACCCCCGGCCATACACATTGACAGTGGCGATCCTTCCTATTGTAAATGGGTCAGCCCCGCGAGCCTGGTGCCCGCGCCGGGAGAAGATCCGAAGGAGGTTGAGGAGCTCATCGCCGGCGCGAGGATGTTGCGGGCGAGGTTTGCCGCCGATCCACAGCGACCCCGGTACCACTTCATGCCGCCGGATGCGTGGATGAACGATATCAACGGCATCATCTACTGGAAGGGCAGATACCACCTGTTCTACCAGCATCAACCTCTGGGAGCCTTACACTCGGGGACCGGAGGCAGATTTCCTTTTCCATCAAGCTCCATTCACTGGGGTCACGCGTCGAGCGTGGATCTCGTCCACTGGGTGCACCATCCTATCGCGCTGGCACGCACGCCGGATGGCCCGGACCAGGGCGGCTGCTGGAGCGGTCATCCAGTCGAGGGCGCCGACGAGCCGACCCTGATATACTACGGTAGCCACGGACTCCCGGGTGGGTTCTCCCATCAGGTCGTCGGTGATGAACCCCACTGTGGAGCCTGTATCGCCACGAGCCGTGACGATGACCTGCTCACCTGGATCAAGTTTCCCCAGAACCCCGTCATTCGCAACGAGACGTTTGCGGAACACTATAGGAACTACGAGTTTCCGTTCTTCCAGGATATGAGCGGCTGGAAGCAGGGCGATTCCTATTACGCTCTCGCCGGGTCGCGCGAGATCGATCCTGCCGGCGGTTCCGGCGGCGGCGGCGATGTGGCGCGCCTGTTGAAATCGCCCGACCTGGTGCACTGGGAGTACCTGGGTCCCTTCTACACATCGGAGAGGCGGTGGACGGAACCCGGTGAGGACTGCGCCTGTCCGCAGTTCTTCCCGCTGGGCGAGAAGCACGTGCTGCTTTTCATAAGCCACCACCGCGGCGCCCAGTACTACATCGGGCGGTTCGAGGATGAACAGTTCTACCCGGAGCGCCACGCCCGGATGAACTGGCCCGGAGGATGCTTCCTGCCGGCGAGTACCATCCTTGACGAGAAGGGCCGCCGGTTGATGTTCGCCTGGATGGCGGAGAACCGGATGACTGACGTGCAGCGGGCATCCGGCTGGTCCGGCGTGATGACGATGCCAAGGGTTCTCACTCTTGGCGAAGACGGGAACTTGCGCATCGACCCCGTGCCGGAGCTGGAGATTCTCAGGTACAACCACCGTAGCAGGAAGGGGTTGAATCTGTCGGAAGGCTCAGAACTGGTTCTGGAGGAGATCCGCGGAGACTGCCTCGAGCTGGCCGTCGAGATGCGTCCGGGCGGCGCGCGACAGTTCGGCGTGAATGTGCGGTGCTCTCCCCGCGGCGAAGAGCGGACCCGCATCGTCTGCGATGTTGCCGCCGGCACACTGTCAGTGGACTTCAGCAAGTCCAGCCTGGACGGGAATCTGAGCTACCCGGAGCAGCATTGCCCCGGCGGGGGGGAGCCCTACGCCGGTACGCCGAGGGCCCAGGTAGCGCCGTTTGAGTTGAAACCGGGAGAGCCGCTCAAGCTGCGGGTGTTCCTGGATCGCTCCGTTCTGGAGGTGTATGCAAACAGCCGGCAATGCGTGACGCAGAGGATCTATCCCACCCGGAGTGACAGCCAGGATGTCAGCCTGTTCGCCTCGGACGGCGATGTCGAAGTTCGTTCGGTGGATGCCTGGGATATGCATGGGATACGGTGAGAACGAGAGAATTGCAGATGAAAAAGATGAATCTGATTGGCATCTGTCTGGCGGCCACGGCATGGGCGAGCGCAGGAGACGCGTTCGCTGCGGATGACTTTCCCAAGTGGCCGCTGACGAACGGCGATTTTTCCACCTGCCACGGACATCTGGGTCTCCCGCGGGGCTGGGACCCGGCGACGGAAAGCGGCAAACACAACTTCAAACTGGACCCGCCCTTGCCGGTCTGGGGAACGCCGGCAGTGGCGATCATCGAGACCATCGAGGCCGGCAGCGCGTACTATCACCAAACGTCCAAGCTCATGGAAGGCGACTACCTCTTTACGGTTGAGGTCCGGGGCACTGAGGGCGCGAAGGCCCAGGCCAGGCTGGATTCGGGAGGGCAAAGTGCAACCAGCGGGCTGGTGAGCATCGGCCGGGACTGGAGCACCCTGCAGTTCGGTGCTTCGGTCGGATCCGGTGCTGCGACGGTGGTTCTGACGGCAGAGGGCGCAGACGGTCAGCAGGTAGAGTTTCGGAACGTAGCGCTTCACATCAAGCGGCTGCATGCCTCTGCCATACCTTTGAGTAGCGGTTTGCGGATCGGCGGGATCGTTCTGCCTAGGAAGCCCACGTTGGCTGAGCAGTTCGCCTGCTACGAGCTTCAGCGGCATGTTTTCATGATGACCGGCCTCGTGCCGGGCTTGAAGGGGCGCGACCAGGTCTTCGACGGCAAGGAGGTTACCATCGGCCAGGCCGCCTCGAAAGAACTCAGAAGCCTGAAGAAACTACCGCGCGATTCGTACGTCACCCGCTCGCAGGGCAACGAGATTTTTCTCGTGGGGAATACGGACTCGGGCACCCTGTACGCCGTGTACGATTTCCTCCGCCAACAGGGCTGCCGGTGGGTGGTGCCCGGCGCACTGGGCGAGATTGTCCCGACGCGCACGACGCTGCTTCTTCCGAGAACCAAGACCGAGACCCCGGACTATGAGTGCCGCGGGATCTCTCAGTCCCTCCAGGAATTCTTCCCCGGAGGCGGCGAGGAGGCCGGCTGGGATTATCCCAACCTCGACGAGTACTTTGACTGGCTGCTCCGCAACCGGATGAACAGCACCGGCTTCGGCACCGGAAAAGGCTACGACTTCGGGGCACACCGCGGCCACGGGTGGGTTCAACTTCACGGCCACAGCTACGGCGGCCATGTGGCGCCCCGCAACAAGTATTTCAAGGAGCGTCCCGAATGGTATCCGCTCGTCCGTGGCGAGCGAATGGCCCTGTTCGATATCAATTCAAACTATCCCAACCAGCTCTGTGTCTCGAACCAGGACCTTCGAGACTATACCGTGGACGTGGTGCTGGACTACTTCAAGAACAACCCGGGTGCCAGGGCCTTTCCGCTGAATCCGTCGGATTGGGGCTACTGGTGCGAATGCGACGAGTGCAAGAAGCTCGACCCGCCGGGGATTGACTGGTCGGAGCATTCAACCAATGCCGCCGTCGCCGGGATGACGGACCGTGCGCTTCACTACGCCAACGAAGTGGCGGAGCGCGTCGCCGAAGTCTATCCCGACAAGCACATCGAGATGTATGGCTACGGCTGTACGCTGGAGCCGCCCAAGCTCTACAAGGTGCACAGAAACGTGTTCATCAAGTACGCCTACCTTGGCAACTGGGGCACCGGCCCACTCGGGCTGAGCATGATGGACCCGGAGGATCCGGTATGGGGACGATGGCGGCGGATCCTGGATGGCTGGCACAAAGAGGCGGGTGCGAAAATGGCGTACTACAACTATCTGGAGTTCGCGCACCCGGATGTGACCGTCTTCTGGTTTTACAGCAACTCCGATGTGCTCCGTAACCTGAATCGGCACTACGGCTTCCGGATCCTCCAGGGCGAGACCCCGAACAATGTCAAAGTTTCCACGGTGCTGTTCCACATCATCTTCCGAACAGTCTGGGATGTGGACACGGACTACAAGCAGGTGATCCGGGACACCTGCGACGATTTCTACGGCCCGGTAGCCGATGACCTCTATGCCTACAACCTGATGATGGACGAAGCGATCCAGGCGAGCGAAGCGTACCGCGACTGGGACAATTATGTCACCTGGCAACATGTCGATATCCCGATGGATACCCTGGAACACGGGCGGTCCATGCTCGAAGCCGCTGCAGATAAGGTGAAAACCGACCCGGTGCTGACCAGGAGGCTGGCCTACGCCCGATTCGGCCACGCCTATCTCACCTATGTTGCGACGCTGCACCGGACGACAAAGACGCCCGAAATACGGGACATCTCCCGGCGCGCCTTCGACTTGGCCAATACCATCCGGACGGACCACCACATCATGGCCAGGGGCCCCAGCGTGCGGCAGCTCGCGACCTTCTACTACCCGCCCGTGGAAAGTGACGCCGAGACCGTCGCCCAACTGCCCGAGACGTGGGACTTCAAGAAGGACCCATTGGACGCAGGCCTGGAGGAAGAGTGGTTTGAGAAAAACAGTGATGACTCCTGGGTGAAGATCAGTACATCCAAGGCCTGGACGTCTCAAGAACAGGGCCGGGAGTATCATGGGGTGGCGTGGTATCACACTGCCTTCGAGCTGCCGGCAACCGCGGGCCAGTACGAAAAGCTGATGCTCCACTTCGGCGCGGTAGACGGGCATGCGGATTTCTATCTGGACGGCGTCAAGATCGGTGAGCAAAAGGCGGACGTCAACGTAATGTGGGACAAGCCGTTCCAAATCCCTCTGCCGGTGGAGCTCGGTCCGGTGGAGGTTCGCCATCTAATGGTATCGGATGTTCACCATCTGATGGTACGGGTCAGGAAAGATTCTTTTGCGGCAGGAATCTGGAAGTCCGTCAAGATCGTCGGCGAATGATCACTGGCGAGTACACAATCCGGCACGTCGGCCCAGCCGGGCGATTCGAGGAAGCATTTCCCATCGGCAACGGGCGGCAGGGCGCCATGATCTACGGCGGGACAGGCAGGGATCGCCTTTCCCTCAACGAGGATACCCTGTGGTCCGGCCGGCCAAGGTCATACGCCCTGCCTGAGGCCAAGGCGGCCCTGGCCGAGGTCCGGCGGGCCCTGTTTGCCGATGATTTCGAAGCCGCCGCCCGGCTCTGCAGCAAACTCATGGGGCCATATACGCAAGGCTATTTGCCCGCCGGCAATCTGCGGCTCTACTTCAGCCACGACGAATTCGCGGAACAGTACAGCCGCGAACTGGATTTGCAGAATGCCTTGTGCAGGGTTTCGTATCGGTGCGGGGAGGTGATGTACACACGGGAAGTGTTTGTCTCGTTTCCCGATCGGCTGATGGTGATGCGCCTGGAAGCCTCGGAACCGGGCCGTCTCTCCTTCTCCGCCCATTTCGACAGCCTGCTGCGGGGCTCTCAGCGGCATGCGAATGAACGTACCCTGGTCTTCAACGGCGAAGCGCCGGCGCATGTAGATCCGGATTATTACCCGCGCTCCCGGATCGTGTACGAGGACGAAGCCGGAACCGGCATGCGGTACCAGATGCGCCTGGAGGTGCAAACCGTCGGCGGCTGGTGTCGCTGCACGGATGCCGGTTGCACGGTGCACCAGGCCGATGCCGTGGAACTTCGCCTCAGCATCGCTACCAGCTTTGCCGGCTTCGACCGCGATCCGCTGAAGGGCGGCGTCGACGCCGAGGCCCGCGCGGTGGATGCCTTACGCGCCGCGGCAGACAAGAGCTTCGAAGAACTCCGCGCCCGGCATGTGCAGGATTACCGGGCGCTGTACGATCGCTGCGGACTCTGGCTGGGCAACGCGCCCGATCATGCGGCGGATACGGTGACCCGGTTGCGGAAGCCGATCGACGAACTGCCCCCGGCCCTCGCCGCGCTCTACTTCAACTACGGACGGTATCTCCTGATGGCCTGCTCCCGCGAAGGTTCCCGCGCGGCCAACGCTCAGGGCATCTGGAACGAGCATTTCCCCGCACCATGGAGCTGCAACTACACGACGAACATAAACCTGGAGATGAATTACTGGGCGGCGGAAACCACCGGCCTCGGCGAGTGCCATCAACCGCTGTTCGATCTGATCGGGGTGCAGGCGGTGACCGGACGCGAGGCGGCTGCGAACTACGGCTCTCGAGGCTGGTGCACGCACCATAATACCGATCTCTGGGGGTTGGCCTGCGCAGTCGGGGATTTTGGCCGGGTTCCAATCAATCTGGGTGGAGGCGATCCGCGCTGGGCCTGCTGGCCCATGGCGGGCGCCTGGCTCTGCCGCCACCTGTGGGAGCACTACCGGTTCAGCCCGGATGGCGATTTCCTGAGGAATACGGCCCTGCCGTTGATGAAGGGGGCAGCCCGGTTCTGTCTCGACTGGTTGGTGGAACACGAGATCGACGGCCAAACCTGGCTGGTGACCGCTCCGGCGACTTCACCGGAGAACTCCCCGATCCGGCCGGACGGAACTCCCGGGACGGTCAGTATTGCCACCACGATGGACATGGCGATTACACGGGAGTTGTTCAGCATCACGCTCGATGCCATGGCGGCCGCCGATGAGAGGGAGGATGCCCTCGGTCGCGAAATCGCCGCGGCACTGCCGCGTTTGTTTCCATACCGCGTCGGCGCCGCGGGACAATTGCAGGAGTGGTTCCGCGACTGGGCTGAGGGGGACCCGCACCACCGGCATGTCTCTCACCTCTACGGCCTATATCCCTCCGATATGCTGCAGCCCGGGCGGGACCCGGAGTTGATCCACGCGGTCCGGAACAGCCTGGAGCGGCGGGGTGACGACGCCACCGGGTGGTCCCTGGCCTGGAAGGTTTGCCTGTGGGCCAGGCTGCTCGATGGCGACCGGGCCTGGCGCCTGATCCGCATGGCCCTGCGCTTAGTGGAAGAAAGCGGCAGCATGGCCACCACCGGAGGAGGCGTCTATGCCAATCTCCTCGACGCCCATCCCCCGTTTCAGATTGACGGGAACTTCGGCGTCACTGCGGGGATCGCGGAGATGCTGCTGCAGAGCCATCGCAAGGAGCAGAACGGCGAGGGCCTGGTCGTGCTGGATATTCTACCTGCGTTGCCGGCCGCGTGGCCCGAGGGGAAGGTAACCGGACTCCGGGCCCGGGGCGGCTTCGCAGTCGACATCGCCTGGCAAGAGGGACGACTTACGTCGTTGGTTGTGCATGCGGCCCAAAAGGGTCAATGCATTGTCCGTACGAATGGCCGGACCCGGCAGCTGGACCTACGCGCCGGCGATGAACGGCAAGTGGAAATGGATGACTAACGCGAGCTTATGATGGACTGTGGTTGAGTTCTCGTGACCGACGGAGATCTGCAAGCTGGTGTCGGGACTCGTTGCATGCCTTGGGCCCGTAAATTCCCAACGGTTTGTACTGAAGGTGCTGTAAGGCGAGCGCTTCGAGGAGGTGCGGGTACGTTGGTGGGGAAGGTGGCATTCACGGTTGTGGTTGCGGGATTGGTGGCCAAATTGTCGATGGTATCCATCAGGTTGGTGGGCGTACCGTGTTCCAGGGTGAGGATCACCTGATTCATGGATTCGACTCCACCGAAAAATACGGCTGCACGCTGATGAAGTTGTACATCAGCTCCTGGCCAATGGGTCCGTCGGGTTCCTCATCACTCGTCCAATCCGAGACGCTCAACTTCGCCGAGTTTCCGTTCGCGCGAAAAACCCGGTAGTGATAGTTCAGCCAGGCGCTGCCTTCCTCGCTGTAGGGCGGATAGGCTCTCGACCCCCAACATTGGTATGCACGTACGTGTAGCCTTTCTCTGGAATCAAGGTCGCGTTCTCGAACTGAATGCGTACTGCATGCTCCTCCTTCTTTGACATATCCTTACGGTCGCCGCTGAACATGTAGAACGAGTAGAGCCGACCGGGCTGAAGGTTCTTGATTTCCTGAGAGAAGCGATTGGGCCGTAGCTCGCCGTCGCATAACCGGCGCCCTTCATTAATTCCGCCCGGGTCCCTTCCTGTGCCGAACTTATCGGTTTCTGACCGAATGAGCATGCGACCGGTCATGAACGCAGCACGCCCCCCGATGCGAGTCGGTCGAGCTTGGAAGAATCACCCGCGCCCCCCACAGTCGGCAATGTCATGAGTGTGATTGGCCCCCGTGCAGTACATTGACGGCCAAAGCGCAACGACTTCTTCCGCCTGATGACTGTGGGTGGCAACTTCTTGGGGGCGAGTTTGGGGCGAGAAAGAGTCCGGAAACGGACCCGGGATTCGAGTCGCGTTATCCGCTTTACACCATCTAAAGGTATTTCCCGGATGCGACGGGATCGGAGCGCCTTCAGAGACCGGGAACAACAACTTCCACCCTACGAAGACCCTAAATAGCTTCCTCAGGCTTCGTTGCGCTCGTGCGCGACAGCAGGGCGCCGTTTCATGCAAGAGGGTTGCACATTTTCCTCAAGATGATCGAAAGTTGGTGAGCGGGAACGGTTTTAGGGGGTGCGCCATAGCTTCAATCGTTCTGGAAATCAGTTGAAACAAGGTGAGCAGATATCGTTGGCATAAGCGTTCAGTTCGGAGCAGGTTCCGCCATGACTTCTATCGTCCACAAATCATCCAAACAATCACTCGAAAGAACAATCGTTCACCCAGATAGTGGGGTATATCTACGTAAAGGTACCAGAAGTCCCATAGCGCTTGTGGATTTGAATGGAGTAGGGTACGTTCCCGCTCCAGTATCGCAAACCGTGGTCCGAATTGATGGTAGTTCTCACACCCTCACGTCTCCCTTTCCTCCTCCTGGCCGCCCTCCCCCTCCACGCCGCGGAGCCGCTGCCCGTATTGCATCTGCGGCTGGACAAATCCCTGGCAGCGGACGACGGGGTGAAGCCGCAATCGTTCAGGCGAATGTCCGTTGCCACACGGTTCGACGATACCCGGGGCAAGCTGGTTGACGTGCCCGCGAACCAGCCGCGCTTCGAGCGGCGCGCGGGCAAGCCGTGGGGCGCTGCGACCGGCCTGTTGATCGAAGGGCCTTCCGAGAATCTGTTCCGTAACAGCTCGTTCGAAGATGGGGACGCTCACTGGACCATAGACGACGCCGATCCAATGCCGGACACGACGGAAGCCGCCGTGCACGGCGAAAAGGGCCTCGCGTTCCCCGGCCGGGCAAGGTTGAGCCAGACGATCGGCGCTCTCCTCGATCCGTCCCGGGCCGATCGAAAGATCTTCTCAACACTCAGCATCCACGCGCGGCGCACGAAACCGGGTCCGCCGTCGCAGCGAATTGAGCAGGTGGTCCAGCCGTTGGCTTTCACTTCGCAGGGCGGCAACCGCGTTCACGGTGCGCGGGCCAATCCCCTGGGGACGACCGGGTGGTTCCGCGTGTCCGCACGATTCGAGACAACTCTTCCCGGCGAGGAGTGGACCTGCGGATTCGAGATCCAGGAGGGCGGTATCGAAGTCGACGCGGCCCAGCTGGAGACCTCCCGAACCGCATCCACCGTCTCGAGTTTCATCCCCACCGGCGATCAACCCGCGCGGCGCGCGCTCGAAGACCTGGTGTACCCCACCGCCGGGTGCCTGAGCCCGGAAGGCGGAACCCTGGCCCTCTGGTGCTACATCACCAACCCCTTCGGCGAGTATCTCTACCTGGTCGCGCACGGTCCGTTCGACAGAGCCAACCGCCTCCGCCTGGCGAACCATGGCGGCGTGGTCGGCGTCAGCAGCTGCCGGTGGGCCGAGAACCTCAAGCATGGCAACTGGTCTCACCTCGCCATCACCTGGAACGGCGAAGAGGCCGCCATCTACAAGGACGGCGGGGAAGCCGGGATCACGGAAGGCCCTTTTGCCTACGAGCAATGGACGGAAGCCGGGCCGCACTGGCGGCTTGGCGGCAACGGGCAGGAAGACATGGGCGCCCAGGGGCTTCTCGCCGACCTCCAAGTTTTCGATGTCCCGCTGACGCCGGCGCAGGTGGAACGGCTGTACGAAACGGGACATCCCGGCGGCGTGACCGGGACGGCACCTGCGCACGAAGGATTGCCGGTGACCTTCGAAACCCCGGTCGCGGGCGCCACCAGCCTCGCCGTGTACGACGGGGACGGCGTACAACACCGGGAGCTGCTGATCGGCGAGCCACTGGAGACCGGCACACATTCGATCACATGGGACGGCCGCGACCGGAACGGCGATCTCCTTCCAGAGGGCGAGTATGCGCTCCGGGGCGTTGTGGCCGATCTCAACGTCCACTACGAGTTCTCGGCGGGCAACTCGGGCGATCCGCCCTGGGACTGGGAACGCAACATCCACGCCGGGTTGTTCATCGACGTGGCAGCGGACACGAACGGTGCGTTTTACGTCGCCAGTCTGACCGGGGAAGGCAATCGCCACATTCAGAAAATCGGACCGGACGGGCAGGTCCTCTGGACCAGCCCGGTCTCGCCGTGCCAGGGACCAACCACCGCGTGCGCCTTGGACGAACGCTTTCTCTATCTCGCGGTGACGATCGACAGTGAGCGGGAGTCCGCCTCACGAATGATCCAGCCGCGCGAGGCGGTGTGGCGGATCGACAAGGAAGCGGGCACGCTCGCGCCATGGCCCGATACCGGGACCACCCTCCCGGTCAACGAGCGGCGCAAACCGCCGGCGAGCGGATATACTGCGCACCAG
>CAUZEO010000007.1:0-41513 GCA_963578625.1 Kiritimatiellia bacterium
CGACACATGAGCGTCCCTTTGCATCGCCACCGCGTCGATCCAATCCACAAATCGGGAGTGGTCTTCGTCTGCTTCCGAAACTCTTCCACGAAAACGGGGGCCGTATTGTTCCCGGTATAGCGCCAGCAGTCTATCCCGGCTTTGTTGGCCCCCGTCGCGAAATCGCTGAACCACTTCCGGGTGTTCCGCGGGGGAGGAGGACAGGAATTCCTTCTCCTTGAGATTCAGAGGGTAGGAGCCACAAGCGAATCCCGGCGTGCATATTTCCAGGAACCCAATCGTTGAAGAGGCAATGAATGTATTCATACAAAAGGAGAGTAGGGCCGTGGCCGCAATGCGTCGTCACGTCGGAGTAAACGGGATGTAAAGAATTTGTCAGGCAGGCAGGAGCTCTGACGCCAGCGCCACCGCGGAGATGCAGGCGGTGTCAGAGCGCAGGATTCTTGATCCGATTCGGAGCGTCTGAAATCGGTATGTCTGCAGGAGCTCTATCTCGTAGTCGGACCATCCGCCTTCGGGACCAATCGCAAGGAGAATCCGGCGGGCGTCGGACTGTCGCAAGGCATCGACCAAACGATCGGTCGCGCCGGGATGGAGGAGGCACCGGACATCCGCATCGGACGATTCGTCCAATTCATCCTCCAGGAGAAGCTTGATCCGGCGGTGCACGGAAACTCTCGGTAGCCGGGTGTGGCCCGATTGCTGGAGCCCTTCAACGAGTTGCACCCGGCAGAGATCGGGCTTGAGCACATGGCTGTCAAAATAGAATCGCTCGACTTTTGAAGCGTTGGTCAGGAACAGGCGGTCGATGCCCAGGGCAGACAGTTGAGGCAGGAGGCGCTTCAGAATTAATGGCCGGGGAAGGGCGAGGAGAAGATCGACGGAAGGGCGGCACGAAACGGTACCCTCAAGTTCGACCTTGATCCGGACCATTCCCTTCTCGACAGCGACCACGGTTGCGGTTCCTGTAGGCCCATCGAGAATCCCCGCTCGCAAAATCTGGCCGGGAACCGCCTGCAGCACACGAGTAATGTGCTCGGCGCGATGATCCGTGAGGACCGCGTTCCCGGCGTGATCGACCTCGCTGGCGTCGCAGAGAATTCTATTCACAGACTGATGTTGGGTTGAGCCGCACGGGATGTGTTAAAGAAGCGCGGCAATGATCGCGCGCCGTTCCTCCTCCACCGAGACGGAAGATTCCGGTTTTCCAGCGCGATTGTACCAGTAGCGCGCGTTGCCGGGGTCGCCTTCTTCCCGGTGCAGGTTGGCGTGAATCCAACTGCCGTCCGCGGTTGAAATATCCTGTGCCACCAGATGCGCGCGCTCCCAGTCACCTTTCTCCGCCCACCAGAGAGCCTTGAGTGTATCGGGAATCTCGGCCGGCGGTTCCGATTCGCTGCCTACCGAAGAGAGAAATTCTTTCAGTGTCATATGCACGCTCCTTTCATCGGCCCGTCAGTCCGGCGGCCTTGTACTTCTGAATTTCCTGTTCCTTTTTTCCTTCATCCCATCCGAATTCATCCGCCATCCAGCCCGCCACGGTTCTGGCTGTGGCATCAGGGTCATCGACGTAATGACGCCAGGAGGTGCGCCGGGTCATGATGTCATCTATATGTCGGACCCACTCATGACGGCAATAGTGCTGGACCGCGGCCTGAGTTACCGGAGGGGGGTAGACGCTGCTGATCCGGTCCGTGGGCAGCCCTTCACACAATTCCGTTGATCCGCTCCTGCAGGTTGCACCGCTGAGACCGGCGTGACGCATCAGCTTATCCACTGCCTGCTCCGCCATCAGGCGGTAGGTAGTCAACTTGCCTCCGGTTATGTCCCACCAGTTGACCTCTTTCATCCGGATTTCATGTTTCCTCGAAATGTCGCTGGGGTTCCCGCCGCGTTTGGCGACCAGGGGGCGGAGCCCCGACCAGGCGCTCAGCACATCGTCGCCGGCAAGTCCGGCGTCGCGGAAGTACCGGTTCACAACGTCCAGGATGTACGCGACATCTTTGTTGGTGCAGTCGGGTGTTTCCAGGGGTCCGTCATAGTCCGTGTCGGTGGTCCCCAGGTAGGTTCGCTCACCCCAGGGGATCGCGAACAGGATTCGTTTTCCCTGCATCATCACCACGGCATCCGGCACCGGAAGTTTTTCGCGTTTCACGACTAGGTGCACGCCCTTGGTGGGGCGGAGTTTCGTTCCGCTGCCGGGAATCCGGTCTGACCAGGGCCCCGTCGAGTTGACGATCACGGCGGAGCGAATCTCGAACTCGGTGTTGGTGACGGTATCGAGGACCCTGCTTCGCCAGCCGTTCCCGTCGCGGGTTGCGCCGGTGAACTGGGCGTAGTTGGAAATCGTCGTCCCGTCGCGTGCCGCCGCTCTCAGGTTGTCAATGACCAGACGCGCGTCATGCGTTTGTGCGTCGTAGTATCGTACCCCGCCGGTCAGCTCCGGCGATGTCAGCGAGGGAAGGCGGGTGCGCATTTCCTGCTGGGACAGCGTACAGGAAGGCCCGAAATTTGTGCCGCCGCACAACAAGTCATAGAGTTTGACTCCGACTCCCAGTTGCCAGCGAGGCCAGCGTCCGTCCCGGAACGTCGGGAACAAAAACGGCATCGGCTCCACGAGATGGGGGACAAGGTCGGCGACACGTTTTTTCTCCCGGCTTGCTTCCCGGACCAGGCCCAGGCGTCCCTGCCCGAGGTACCGTATGCCGCCGTGAAGCAACCGGCTTGACCGGCTGCTCGTCCCGAAGGCCAGGTCGTATTGGTCCACCAGCGCGACGGACAGGCCTCGTTGTGACGCGTCACGCGCGATTCCTGCGCCTACGATTCCGCCGCCAATCACGAGCACATCAAAGTGTTTCGCGTCGAGATGCGCGATCGATCGTTCGGGTTCACTCACCGCCGCCGCCCTCACGCATCCCGTTCTTCGACGATTGTTTCCTTGAGAAGTTCATCCACGTACTCGCCTATTCTGGCGTTCTTTCGCTGAGTAGTAAGATAGAGGCGAATTTGTTCGCCTGCCTCCTCGTAGGAAAGCAACCGGTCCGGAATCCTGTCGAACATTTTCACGATATGGTAGCCGAATTCCGTCTGAAAAACTTCGCTGATTTCCCCGGGGTTCAAGGCGAACGCAACCTGATCGAACGAGTCAACCATCTGCTGCCTCGCTATGTAGCCAAGGTCTCCCCCATGATCCTTGCAATCCGAATGCCGGGATACCACTTCGCCGAAATCAGCTCCTTTCAGCAGGGATTCGCGGATATTGAGAAGCTCGGAAAATATCGTCGCCGATGAGGATCCCTGCCCCGGCCGACGAACAAAGTGTGACACCTTGATTTGCTCCGGAACGTTGAACATGTCCGGGTTTTCCTGGTAATAGGCCCTACACTCCTCTTCCGTCGGCGCCTCAATGTCCTTCGTGATCCGGTCGTACATTCTTTCGAGGCGAATCTGTTCCTGGATGGATGGGCATAGCGCATCATCGTTGCCGGGCTTCAGGCCGTACCGTTCATAGAATTTCGCCGCCCCGCCTTGCTGTCGTTTGAGGTTGTTGAGCTTGTCTTTCGCATCCTTCATGGGCACAGGGGGAATTTGTTCACTTGCCTGTTGCTGAAGGAGCTTCTTTTCTATGGCATTGGCCAGGGCGTCTTTTCGGATGCGGTCTTCCTGATCCGGCCCCCCCCCGACCGGCGCCTGCGCACGATACCTGTCCCGGAGTTCCTGGATTTCCCGGTCAATGAGCGACTGGCTGACTTCTTCTCCGTTTACAAAGGTTGGCATATCGAGCCGCAAGGTATCAGTCCCGGTGGAACAGCGCGACCACTATCGGTAGACACGCGCGTCCCAACCGCGCATACTTCCCCCGGCCTCTTCATTAGGTAAGGAGCACTTGGCGATGGGCGAACGGTACTACATGGCGGTGGATCTCGGTGCGGGAAGCGGCCGCGTGATTCTCGGAACCTATTCGGGATCGGTTCTCCGGCTTCAAGAAATACATCGATTCGAAAATGGCCCGATGGATATGGCGGGAACGCTGCGCTGGGACATCGAGAGGCTGTTTTCCGAAATCAAGATCGGGATCGGAAAGGCGGTTTCCATCGCGGACGGAGAGGTGAGCGGAATCGGTGTAGACACCTGGGGCGTGGACTACGGATTGCTGGACGCAGGCGGCGAGCTGATGTCGCCCCCGTTCAACTATCGCGACAGCCGGACCGATGCCATGATGCCCGCGGCGTTCGAGCGCGTTGCCCGGGAAAAAATCTTCGACGCCACCGGGATCCAGTTTATGTCTCTCAATACCTTGTTTCAGCTTCTTTCGGCCGTGATTGACAAAACCCAGCGACTCGACCAGGCATCGACGCTTCTCTTTATTCCAGACCTGATCAACTATTTCTTGACTGGCGAAGCCGCAAACGAGCGGACCATTGCCAGCACGAGCCAGTGCTATGATCCGCGGAAAAAAGATTGGGCGCGGGATATCCTCGAAGCTCTTGGCATCCCGGCCGGCTTGTTCGCGCCGCTGACCGATGCCGGAACAACTCTTGGCGTGCTCCGGGAACCCGTCGGCAAAGAAACGGGGGCCGCCGGAGTTCCCGTCATTACTGTCGGCAGTCACGACACCGCTTCCGCGGTGGCTGCGGTTCCCGTGACGAAAGGAAAATTTGCTTACTTGAGTTCGGGGACCTGGTCGCTTCTCGGAGTAGAGTCCGATGCGCCGGTAATTGGCGAAAAGGCGCTTGACCTGAACTTCACCAACGAGGTCGGAGTTTGCGACACGATCCGCCTCCTCAAGAACATTAACGGCCTGTGGATCGTACAGGAGACCCGTCGGATCTGGGCCGAGCGCGGGGAAGAGATGACCTACGGGGAGATGACGGCGGAGGCCGCCGCAGCGAAGCCGTTTACCGCGGTCGTGGATGTGGATCATCCCGAGTTTCTTGGACCCGGAGACATGGAGGCGCGTATCCGCTCTTTCGCGGAAAATAGCGGCCAGCCGGTACCGGCAACGAAAGGCGAGATTCTACGCACAATTTTCGAAAGTCTTGCCCTGAAGTATCGCTGGGTGCTGGACCGGGCAGACGAGCTGCAGGGGCACCATTCGGATGTTCTTCATATCGTAGGTGGCGGAACCCAGAACCTGTTACTGAATCAATTTGCCGCAAATGCGGTGCGCCGGCCGGTTGTGACCGGTCCCGTTGAGGCTACCGCGGCAGGCAATATTGTTACCCAGATGATGGCCTCGGGCGATTTGCACTCCCTGTCCGAAGGTAGAGCCCTGATCCGGGAATCATTTGAGACCGAAACCTATGAGCCCACCGATCAAGAGGTGTGGGACGAAGGGTATGAACGGTTTACGAACCTTGTATGAGCGCGGCCGCTTGGCTAGAGTGACGGGCGTATGAGCACGAAAATCCTGGTGGTAGGGAGCGGTGGGCGTGAGCACGTTCTTGGGTGGAAGTTGGCCCGCGACGCATGCGCCCCGGATCTATATTTCGCCCCCGGCAATACCGGCACCGCGTCCCTCGGGACCAATATCGAACTTTCTGCGGACGATCTGGATGGCCTGGCTGCGTGGGCGTCCCGTGAAAAACCCGATCTGACCGTCATCGGACCGGAAGCACCGCTTTGCGCCGGGATCGCGGATCGCTTTGAGGAGCGGGGTCTCCGAATTTTTGGACCCTGCGCCGCTGCGGCCCGGCTGGAGGGCTCGAAGGCATTTGCCAAAGAGATCATGGAAAGCGGGGGGGTGCCCACGGCCCGAGCGGCACGGTTTACCGACCTCTCGGATGCAAAGGATTACGTCCGGTCGGAGGGTGTGCCCATCGTCATCAAGGCCGATGGTCTTGCCGCGGGAAAAGGAGTCACCGTCTGCGACTCCGTGGAACAGGCGGACGCAGCCTTGGATGCCGCCCTGACTGAAAAAGTTTTCGGAGAGGCGGGAGCGTCGGTACTTGTGGAAGAGTTCATGGAGGGCGAAGAGGCATCTATCCTCGCCTTGGTGGACGGAACGAACTTCGTCCTGCTCGCCTCGTCCCAGGATCATAAACGGGCGCTGGATGGGGATGCCGGTCCCAATACCGGGGGGATGGGGGCCTATTCGCCGGCGCCGGTCGTGACCGACGAGCTTTGGCCCATCATCCGGAACGACATTGTATTGAATACCATTGCGGAATTAAGCCGCCGCGGAATCGCGTTTCGGGGCGTTCTGTATGCGGGTCTCATGATCAGCGATTCCGGACCGCGGGTCGTCGAATTTAACGTGCGGTTCGGTGATCCTGAAGCGCAGTGCGTCATTCCCCGAATGAAAAGCGATCTTGTGCCGGTGCTCAATGCTTGCGTGGACGGAACGCTGCACTCGAATATGGTTGAATGGTCGGAAGAATCGTGTGTCTGTGTGGTCATGGCTTCCGGCGGGTATCCCGGTTCGTACCGGAACGGAGATCCTGTTCGGGGACTGAGCGAGGCGGATCGGCTGGATGGCGTAACTGTTTTTCATGCCGGCACTGCGAAGGCTGGGAAAGACATTGTGACTGCAGGCGGCAGGGTGCTTGGCGTCACGGCGTTGGGTTCCGGACTGGACGCAGCCGTTCGGCGCGCATACGAAGCGGCCGGGCAAATCACATGGAGCGACGTCCAGTATCGAAAGGACATCGCAGGAAAGGCGAGAGTGCGTTTACATGACTAGTTTTATGACGCGGATTAATTCCAATTGTTCACATCGAAATGTTCACAAAGGTCCCCTCCGGTTATTTGCGGGGGCGGTTTTCCTTGCTTGTGCCTTCGGTCCGCCTCCATCCGATGCCGTTGTGGAGGACTCATCGCCAGTCGCAGCCGTCGAGATTCCCGCGACGGACCCGGTCGTTGATTCCGTGAAGGAAGCTCTCCGGATTCTCGATGACTACCACTTGAAGATCGACCCGTCACATGGGCTTGAGCGGATCGTCGAGGATGTATTGCGGCTCTACGACCCCGGCGCGTTATTGATTGCAACGAACGGGCTCGGCGCCAATCCCCTTCCAGAAGGGTCCACGTATGGAATCGGAGTTCGGCTCTCCCGCAGTAACGGAATAGGTCGCATCACGGAAGTGTTGCCGAATTCGCCCGCCGCCGGCGCGGAGGTGGAAACGGGAGACAAAATTCTGTCGGTAGACGGCCAGTCTGTGCTCGATCTGGATATCGCCGAATTGATGCAAGTCCTACGCGGATCCGTGCCCGAAACGGTTACTCTCATGGTGGCATCCTGGGGGAAGGATGCACGGGAAATCGTTCTCGAGAAAGAGATCGTTCCGATTCCCGACATCGAAGAAGAGCTCAAAATGCCCCTCGGCCTGCATTATTTGCGCGTGAACGAATTGGGCTCGGAAACCGGCGCAAATATTCTGAGGACACTCACGGCCTGGTCGATGGAGGATCCCGGCGGCATTGTTCTGGATCTTCGAGGCGCCGGCGGTACCAATTTGCAGAGCGCGGTCGACGTGGCAAGCGCATTGGCTCTGCCGAAGACACTGCTCTTCAGTTATCGAGACGGGAACGACGAGGACCTGGAAATGTACCACGCAGAAGGTGCGTCGGTTCTGCAGTCACCCCTGATCGTGCTCGCCGACCGGAATACAACAGGCTCTGCGGAACTGCTTGTCGCCACGCTGGGTGGGGTTGGACGCAGCGCAATGGTGATCGGCGAAAGAACGTCGGGGGACCCGATGATCCGGCGAACCATTGCGATGAGAGATGGGAATCAGGTGCGCCTAGCAACCCGTAGACTTGTCGTTGGAAACGGGGATGCCTACACCGGCCGGGAGGCCGTTCGGCCCGACATCCAGGTGGGAAGCGATCAACCCTATAGCGAATATGAACCGGGGCCTCCGATGCTGACTGATCCAAGGTTAGCGGGCGATGGCGAGCGGGAAACACAGGCACTGCACGAAGTAACGAAGGGCGATGCCGTTCTGACCCGGGCAGTGGATGTTCTGCTTGGGTTGCGGGCGTTAAACGTTCAGGGCTACAGTGATGGCGATTCGCTGGACCGTTGATCCCGTACGACCGGACCCGGAGGTGATTGCCGCCGCCGTGAAGGTTTTGCAAGGAGGGGACCTGCTGATTCTTCCCACCGAGACGGTGTACGGGCTTGCGGCGGATTCCGGTCAGGCCGGTGCCGTGGAAAGCATTTACAGGGCGAAATCAAGACCTGGAGATAAGTCGGTGGCGCTCCTGGTGGCAGGGTATGGCCTGCTCAGAGATCACGGGATATTTCCGGACTCGAGAGCCGAGAAACTGGCGGAAAAGTACTGGCCCGGACCTTTGACGCTGGTATTGGACTCGCCAAAAGGTTTTCTTGGTTTTCGTGTGCCGGATCATCCCGTTGCATTGGCGGTAGTGCGGGGAATGGGCGGATCGGTGGCGGCCAGCAGTGCTAATATCAGCGGTGAGCCGCCGGCGTTAACTGCGGACGAGGCCGATCGATCAGTGGGTCGCGTGGCGGCGGGGATCTTGGATTCAGGGCCGGTTTCCGGCGGAATTCCGAGCACGGTAGTCCGGGTCGCCGGAGGGCGCGCGGAAGTGCTGCGAGAGGGCGCGATACCTGCCGGCGAAATTGAGCGGATAGAAATATGAGAAAAACAGGGGAATCAGGGCGGCTTGTGCTTTGCGTGTGCACAGGGAATACGTGCCGCAGTCCCATGGCAGAGTATATTCTGCGCCGCGACCTGGGATCCGGTAGTGGATGGTTCGTTCAGTCCGCCGGTGTCTATGCCGGGGAGGGCTCCCACGCCAGTCCCGAAGCGGTCACCGCCCTCCGCGAGAAACAGATCGATCTCAGCCCGCACAGGAGTCGGCCGCTTTCCCAGGATCTGGTGCAGCGAGCCTCGCTGATCCTGGTGATGACCCGGCATCACTATGTCGACGTGCTGAGAATGTTTCCCGAAGCGGACGGACGCGTATTTTTGATGACGGCATTTTCCTCGGCGGGTGCCGGTGCCGACGTTCCCGACCCCATCGGGCAATCACTCGATGTGTATCGTTGGACGCGCGAACAACTCGCAAGTGCGTCGACGGATGTTATATTGTACATGAAGGATCGTTGGGGGCTCTCGTCGCCTGATCCAGTGGAGAAGAGGGGACAAATGAAGATAGCAATCGGAGCGGATCATGGCGGCCTTGAGCTGAAGAACTACGTCAAGTCGCTGTTGGAGAAACGCAACATCGACGTGGAGGATGTCGGCACCTCCGGCGCCGAATCGGTGGATTATCCCGATTTCGCTTCCGCGGTTGCCGAGCGGGTCTCTGAAGGTCGCGTGGACGAAGGTATGCTGGTGTGCACCTCCGGCATCGGCATGAGCATTGCCGCCAACCGCTTTCCACGCGTTCGGGCCGCGCTGACAACGTCGCCACGCATGGCCAAGATGGCCCGCACTCACAACAACGCGAATATTCTGATCCTCGGTGCCGCGTTCACGTCAAACGAAGAAGCCGTGGACCTGGTTGATGAATGGTTCACAAGCACCTTTGAAGGTGGACGCCACGAACGGCGCTTGAATAAGATCAAGCACATCACCTCCGCCGCCGCTTCCCTGGAAGACGTCTATGACACCGATCCCGAGATCTATCGCGTTCTCACCGCGGAGCGTCAGCGCCAGACAGATAATCTCGAGTTGATTGCGTCGGAGAACTACGCAAGCCGCGCGGTCCGGGAAGCGCAGGGATCGCTCCTCACCAATAAGTACGCGGAAGGATACCCCGGCAAGAGGTGGTATCACGGATGCGAGTTCGTGGACGAGGCCGAGCAGTTCGCCATCGATCGGGCATGCGAATTGTTCGGCGCCGAACACGCAAACGTTCAGCCGCACAGCGGCAGCGGCGCCAACATGGCCGTCTATTTTTCGGTCCTTGAACCGGGCGATACGGTTCTTGCAATGAGTCTAGATCACGGCGGTCATCTGACCCACGGTCACAAAGCGAATTTTTCCGGGCGTTTCTTTAACGTCGTTCAATACGGGGTAGACAAGGAAACCGAACTGATCGATTACGATCAGATGGAGGCTCTCGCCGCGGAACACAAACCGAAGTTGATCCTTGGCGGCGCCAGTGCCTATTCGCGGATCATCGACTTTCCTCGACTACGGAAGATCGCAGACTCCGTGGGTGCATACCTGATGGTGGACATGGCGCACATTGCAGGCCTCGTAGCCGCGGACTGTCACCCGAATCCAGTTCCCTACTGCGAGTTCGTAACCAGCACCACGCACAAGACTCTGCGGGGCCCGCGCGGTGGGCTTGTGCTTTGCCGGAAGGAATTCGCGAAAGAAATTGACCGCCAGGTGTTTCCGGGAATTCAGGGCGGGCCGTTTATGCACGTCATCGCATCGAAGGCCGTGTGTTTTAACGAGGCACTCCAACCCGCCTTCAAAACATATGCCGAACAGGTGGTGAAGAATGCGAAAGCACTGGCCGCAGGCATGGAAGACGCCGGGCTGAGGATCGTCTCCGGCGGGACTGATAATCACGTCATGCTCGTCGACCTGAGTCCAATCGATGTCACCGGAAAGGATGCGGCGGCGGCGCTTGATCGTGCCCGGATCACGGTAAATAAAAATGCCATACCGTTCGATTCTCAAAGCCCGTTCGTTACTTCGGGAATTCGTCTGGGGTCCCCGGCAGTGACGACGCGCGGGTTCACGGAAGAACACATGCGAATCATCGCCGACTTGATCAGGAAAGTGCTGACCCGTAATGTCAAAGAGGAAACCGTGAATCACGTGCGCGAGGAAGTCATCCAGCTCACGTCCCAGTTTCCCATACCCTGACCGGAAACTATGGCTCCGGTTTAATCCGCGCCGACATTTCCCTGAATCGGCTTTTCCAGATTACGCGGGGCAACGCCGCGGAAGGACTCGAGATCAGGCACAGGAACGTGATCGCCAGGCAACCGGTTACCAGCAACGGATGCCCGAACACCAGCTCCGGCGCGCCGGAAACCAGCCACAGCTGGGGCAGTGTACACTCGAATCCGATCACGAATGCGGCGAGAATAAAATTGCGCAGAATGAGGGCCCTCCGGATTTCATAAAAGGCGATCAACGATGCCACCGCTTCATCATCGTCTCGTTCACACTGGGCATCCAGAAGTTCATTCGGGAGTTCGGTAAGAAACAGGTCTGCGCGACCGCGGCTGTCAAAGCCTCGTACCGCGAACCGCACGTTCCGTTCTCCGTCCCAGAATTGAAGGCATCCGTCCCTGATTCGGCGGCTCATCATTTGATGGGTATCGATCAGGCGACGACCAAGGCAGATCTTGTCACGATATACTTGGAGCGATTTGAGCCGGGAGGCCGATGCGAAGCCATTGGCCTTGGCATCGAGGATGACTCGACAGGAGCGTAGCGGTTTCTGACCCATGAGCTTGCCCCATGGAAGGGTCCAGTTCCGGACCCGCGTGGGTTCAGGGTCGAAATAGCGCGATCCGTGCCGCGCTTCTTATTCCTCTTCGGTGGTCCCCCGTTCGAACTTCCGCGCCTTTTCTTCCACCTGATTTCTAAGGCCTTCCTTGTAGGCCGTGACCTGCTGCCGAATCGTTGGGTCGGTGGCGCCAAGGATCTGGGCCGCGAGGACTCCCGCATTCCGCCCGCCGTTGAGCGCGACGGTCGCGACCGGGATCCCGGGCGGCATCTGGAGAATCGAGAGGACGGAATCCCATCCATCGATGGAGATCGAGGCTTTCACCGGCACGCCGATCACCGGCAGGGGAGTCAGGGATGCAACCATACCCGGCAAATGTGCCGCGCCGCCTGCGCCCGCAATGATAACCTGCAGTCCCCGGTCCGCGGCCCGCGTTGCGTAGTCGACCATGCGATGCGGCGTGCGGTGCGCGGAGACGATGGTGATCTCGTGCGCAATCCCGAATTCTTCCAGCAGGTCCGCCACTTCCTGCATGACCGGGAGATCGGAATCGGAACCCATGATGATGCCTACCCTGGGTGTACTCATGCGATCACTCTTAGATTCTCTTTGATGAAAGCCGCTTTCTCACGAGCGCTTTCCAGCGTCTCGCTAATCAGGGTTACATGACCCATTTTTCGAAAACCCCTTGTTTCCTTTTTCCCATAGATATGGATGTGACTGCCTTCCAACGCGAGGCATTTTTCGATGCCCTCGTACACCGGCGGACCCCGGAACCCGCCTTCCCCTAGCAAGTTTACCATGACTGCGCATGCTTTCAAGGCCGTGGATCCGAGCGGCAGATCCAGAATGGCGCGGAGGTGCTGCTCGTATTGAGATGTATAGCAAGACTCGATGGTATGATGCCCGCTGTTGTGCGGTCGCGGCGCAACTTCGTTGATCACAATTGCCCCGTTTTTCTCCAGAAACATTTCTACAGCGAGGAGTCCACAGAGGTCGAAGGCCTCGATGGTGCCTTCTGCGATCCGGCAAACCTCCGTCTCGATTGCGGGCGGCAAGTCTGCGGGGCACAGCAGTCTCTCAACGAGATTCGCCTCGGGATGAAATTCCAATTCAACGGATGGAAAACATGTCATCTCTCCTGACGGGTTTCGGGCTGCGATCACCGAGAGTTCCTTTTCCACCGCGATCATTTCCTCGACAAGGCACGGTGCATCCAGAAGTTTCACAAGGTCCTCCTCCGTGCGAATTACGGACACTCCGCGCCCGTCGTATCCTCCGGTGCGAAGCTTCTGCACAAACGGAATTTTCCACCGGCCGTCGCGTAAAGCCTCCAGAACCCGATCCCTGCCATCGAGAAGCTCAAAGCGGGACGTAGGCAATCCGTGACGCTCGAAAAACTGTTTTTGAAGACCTTTGTCCTGAATGATTTTCAGCTTTCCCGGGTTGGGGTGAACGGGAATCCCATCGGCCTCGAGTTCCAGAAGCGCGTCCGCGCAAACATTTTCGATCTCGATCGTCAGCATGTCCGCGTCCCTCCCGAATTCGAGCACGGTATTGCGCTCTGTGAGCGAGCCGAGAAAAAACTCGGTGCAGAGGTTCCTAGCGGGCGCTTTGGAGGCGGGATCGAGTACACGCGTCGACATATTCCAAGTCTGCGCCGGTTGAATCAGCATTTTACCAAGCTGACCGCCGCCGAGAATGCCGAGACTGAAATCGGGAGAAAAGCATGCTCTCATCACGGGAAGGAGCGTACCGGAGTCGATTCAGGTGTAGAAGCAGAATCCGGTGCGACCGGAATAGATTTACTTCACATAATCAATTCGTCTGATCGGGGGATTTGTGAAGGCAAATTTATATGAAGTGTTCGGAGGGTGTGAAATTTGGTGTTCAAATAGAGGCGCCATGTCCTGAAAGTTCGGTCCGGGTGGAATCGGAATAAACTTGTTTTCATTGGGGCCGGGGTCTTTTGCGACCGTCTGCCCCAATGTCGAGGCGCCCATGTGAGACGGAGAGTTCGAAGGCGCCTGACCCACGATGAACGCATGAATCGCCATGACGGCGACTACTGCGGCGGCCAGGCCGAATCGCAAGGTGAAGGCGGGTTGCCCTGCAAAATCCGTCTCGGATGACTTCTCGGCCTCCTTCTCCTGGATCCACTCGATTTGTTTTCGAACCATAACTGCGCAGCGCTCGCGGGAACCGGGTGCAGGCGTTTCATAGCGTTTCAAGGCCACGACGCGGCGAAGAAGCACCGTGCGTTCATGAAGTTCGCGGTACTCCGGGTTTTTTTCGATTTCCGCCCGGACGTCACCAGGAAGATCCCGTTCGTCGCTGGAAATTATAGTCTTACGAATACGAGACCTTTTCATGGGGCAAACTCCGCCAGTTCATTTTGAAGATGTTGTCGGGCGTAAAAAAGGCGTGACCGCAAGGTGCCTTCAGATACGCTCAGCATGGTCGCGATTTCATTATGGGGTATCCCCTGAATATCGTGCAAAACCACCACCGCTCTGTGTTTTTCTGACAGAGTTTGCAAGGCTTTGTTCAATTTCTCCTGCAACTCTCCGATATTCACATCCCGCACCGGGGACTCCCGGGAGGATAGCTCAACGTATGCGGGATCCCTCTCGATCCCGTTGTCGACGTTGTCCAGACTCAGCGCTTGCTTGCGCTTTCTCTTTTTCAGGAAATTGATTGTCCTGTTGATCGCGATCCGATAGACCCAGGTATAGAAACTGGAATTTCCTTTGAATTTAGGGAGGGATTGATACGCCTTGGTGAGGACATCCTGAAGCATGTCCTCCGCGTCCTCCTTGTTGGAAGTCATGTTGTAAATCAAGCCGTAGAGCTTCCCGTGATAGCGGGTAACAAGCTCCTCGAACGCGGGAACGTGTCCGGCTTGGGCCTGCTTGACCAAGACCTTGTCGTCAACCGGCGGCGTCCCGTCTTCAACATTGCTACGGTCCCCCGTCATCGTGGGCTCGGAGACTATCGGCTCCCGTCGCCCTTGACGAGTCCGCACTTGCTTGCGTTCGGCTACCTGCAACATATCCGTCCATTCCTTGCTGGTTGGTTCTGTCTGTGACACGGGCAGGCACCGACCTGTTCAATGTTCGAAAAGAAAGCGGTCAGGAATGGCCAGGTTGGGATCCGTAACCTGCTTAGGAGGAGATGGTTATAGGATTAAGATCAGGATTCTAGTTCCGTCGGCCCTACCACGCTGTCGGCGTCGATCACCTGCTGGAGAATCTCTCGAAATTCCTCGAGATCGGAGGTGGGAATGATGATCGTGCCTCTTCGCCCACCGACGTCCTCGGTAATCTTGAGAAACCTGCCACGCGGATTTTCCTTTAAATCGAAGAAAAATTGTTTCCGCTCAAACTGGATTTTCGCGTTCAGTAACGCGTCCTGCGTGGTCTGGCCGGGTCTGCCCAATATGCCTGCCTCCGTACACTTCGGCCGGGAACGCGCAATTTTGAACGGTCCCCGGCTCAAGGAATAGTCGGAGTCGTCAGGTGATTCTTACGGTGAATCGGCAGGCTGCCACCCACTGTTCGCCTCCGCATAGACCTGGGGGGCCGGTGGTCTCAAATCCCAAACGATTCGCAGCCACGACAGGACTTTCAGGATGTAATAGGTGACGTCGATTTCCCACCAATAAAAGCCCTGCCGAGTACTGATGGGATAGCGATGATGATTATTGTGCCACCCTTCGCCAAACGTGAGCATCGCGATTAGAAAACTGTTTCGGCTGTCATCGCCCGTGTCAAAACGGGCGCGCCCGATCATGTGCGTCAGGGAATTTACTGCGAAAGTTACATGGTAGACCAGGACCGTGCTCAGAAAGAATCCCCACATCACAAGTTGCCACCCGCTGGTGCCGAGACCGGGCGCATATCGCTCAAGCGCCGCGCCTAGAATGAAAAGGCCGACACCCAGGCCAAGTGCGGGGATTGAATGAAAACGGTCGATAAAACGGATTTCCGGAAACTTTGCGTAGTCCTGCACCCGCGAGAGCTCGCCGGCGCCGTACCGCCGACATAACAGCCAACCGATGTGCGACCAGAAGAATCCCCTCCTCGTAGGGGAGTGAATATCCTGCTCAGTATCGGAGTACTGATGGTGGTGTCGATGGTGGGAGGCCCACCACAGAGGGCCCATTTGCGCAGACGACGCCCCGACCCACGCCAGGATGAATTGAAAGACCCTGCTGGTCTTGTAAGAGCTGTGAGAAAAATACCGATGATATCCTCCAGTAAGTGCGAACACTCGCAGGAAATACAATCCGAAACAGATCCAGAAGGCGGTCCAGCTGAACCCCACGAAAAACAGGCCAATCAGCGCCAAATGCATGATGGCCAGCGGCGTACATTCAAGCAATTGAATGCTTTCTTCATCCTTCCGGATTGACCCGACCCACTTTCCCAATCGGTTTCGAAATCTTTCCTGTTGAACTGCCATGTAAAGTTTCCCGTCGATGTTGCGGTGCAGGCACATTGCCTCCGCGGTTGCAAAACGCCGGCACCATAAGGCACCCTGCCTGCAAAATGCAATGATAGTTGGAAATGGCCCCTGCGCCGTTTGGTCCGAAATCGGCGATATTCGTGACTGAGAATAGATCCTGATCGCTGATATTTCTGTGTTCGTCGTGATGTGATTTCTTCTGTTCCAATGAATACCGCGGTTAGTAGTCGGCCCCTGGGCAAACCACATCATGTGGGGGTCCGCCGCGAAAAATTAAATTTTATCAACAGGGCGCTTGCCACACGGCACATGATTGGCTTACCAACGCCGAAACATCACGCCACAAGCACAAGGGAAAATGCGAGCCAGGGAATCAGAAGAGTTTTTACCGATGGCGAGGTTTGATCGGCGACGTTTTCTCAAGGGAGTGCTCCAAGGCGCATCTCTCGCTTTGCTGCCTGTATTTTCATATGCCGCCTCGGGGAGTGATTCGCCGTCGTTTCGATCCGTGCTGCGAGACATTCGGTCACAATTTGATTTCCGCTACCGACTGTCTTGGACAACCTCAAACGTGCACGCCAAGCTGCTGGATCGAGCGCAGTTCTACAACCGAATGACTGTTCATCATGCAGGCGGGACTTCGAACTATCACGAGCGGGAGGACGACATTGCCATGGATCTCGAGTCGATTCGTATCCACCACCGTGATCGCCGGTTCGGAGACATCGGCTATCATTTCGTTGTCGATCGTGTGGGCCGGGTGTGGGAAGCTCGGTCCCTCTATTTTACCGGCGCGCACGTGTTGAGCCAGAACATCGGTAACATCGGCGTGATGCTGCTTGGAAATTTCGAAGACCAGAAGCCGACGCCCGCCCAGGTACTTGCGTTGCGAGGATTCACGGACCTGATTGTGGATCGGTTTTCAATCCCTCGCAATCGAGTCTTTGGTCATCGGGATCTGGGACACACGTTGTGTCCTGGAAAGAATCTATACGGACACGTTCGCGATTTGAAGCATGTCTGATCACAAAGATCGCATCGGCACGTTGACGCGGATCGGCGTGTTGACGGTGTCCGATCGCGCCAGCGCGGGTGAGTATCGGGACGAATCCGGCCCGGCGATTATCGAGCTTCTTCGCTCCTGGATCTCAAGTCCCTGGGAGGAGGTCTATCGTGTCGTCGCCGACGAGAGGATGACCATTGCTGCCGCCATTCGGCGGATGGCCGATGAAGACAAGTGTTCCCTCGTCGTCACGACCGGAGGAACCGGACCGGCGCCTCGGGACGTGACTCCCGAGGCAACGCTCGAAGTTTGTGAAAAGGAGATGCCGGGCTTCGGAGAGATTATGCGGAAAATCTCCCTGGACAAAGTCCCGACCGCCATCCTCTCACGTCAAACTGCCGGACTTCGCGGAAAAACGCTTATCGTGAATCTTCCCGGCCGTCCGCGCGCCATCGAGGACTGCCTGCGCGCAGTATTTCCAGCGATACCCTACTGCATTGAGTTGCTGAACGGTCCCCGCGTAGAGAGTCATCCCGATGCGATAAAAGTGTACCGGCCGCCGAAGAAATGAGAGCATTCTGCGTCCTGACGGACACGGCGAATTGTAGCATGCGTCAGATCGCTCAGGGAAAGGAAAGGGTTTCATGTCATCGATTTTCACTCGAATTATTCAGGGTGAAATTCCCTGCCATAAATTGTTCGAAGATGAGGAATGCATTTCATTTCTCGACGTTCGTCCCATCAATCCGGGACATGCCCTGGTGATTCCGAAACAGGAGACGGATTACATTTTCGATTTGCCCGACGACTCGCTGCAGCATCTCGTTGTCGTGGCCAAACGGGTGGGACTGGCAATTGACAGGTCTGTGTCCTGCGAGCGTGTCGGCATCATTGTTGCCGGCCTCGAGGTTCCGCATGCACATATTCACCTGGTGCCGATTCAAGACGTTGGCGACATCAATTTCGCGAATGCGAAGCCCGCCGAGGAAGCGGAACTCGCCGATGTGGCGGACCGGATCCTCGCACAACTCGCCTAACACTTTGTCTGTTGCCGGTAGAGGCTTCTCTCCGGAGATTTTGCCCACGGATATCCGGCGGGGAGTCGAAACGCCCCGAGAGTCACGTTGTTTGCCGTCTGTCGTGCCGGCGCATAGACCCTTGTTCCAGGATTCCCAGGATCCTTCGGATTTGCGAACTCGGACGAGTCAATGGTGTTGGGTTTCCAACCCTTGGAGTAATGACACGTCACTTTCGTTTCCGTGTCGCCTCCCACTTTCTTCTTCGTAGTCTCTTCCGCGTCCTCAACCCATTGAAACATCTCAACCCGGCGCCTTAGTTTGATTGCAGTGGCAGAAACGTTGAAAGAGGGATCTGTGAGGGTTTCTGAGGTCGTCGCGAGCCCGGAAACATGAGCCAAAGCGCTGTCGTTGTCCGGATTCTCTTCGTCGGCGAACACGGCTACCACCGCGTCGGCGCCCTGTGTAAGAGTGCGCGCCCTTCATTCAACCACAGCACTGGAAACGACACGATGAAGAGGAAGACGCCGAAGAGGATGTTTTTAAACGAATTTCCCTGTCTCCCGAATACGTTCTGGCTGGATATTTCCGTGAAAGAGTCTGCGGACATTTCTTGTACCTCCCTTGCTCCTTTTTTTATGCCCCAGATACTGGTAGGGTATCGAACTATGTACGCAGGTGTCAAAGGAAGCGCATAACGGGATGGAATCATGACCAAAGAAGAACTGGTGGAGCTGGTAAACAGCGATCTAAAAAATGAGTACAAACATATGATGTTTTACCTTCGTTCCTCCGTGATTGTCCGCGGGTTGCATCGTGAACCTATCAAGGCATTTCTCGAAAAAGAAGCTCAGGGGGAAACGATACATGTGCAGGCGTTCACCAAGCGAGTGGTTGCCCTCGGCGGCAAGCCCGTCGCGGAATCAAACCCGTTCCCGTATCTCGAGAGCCCCATTGATATTCTAAACTACGCGCTGATCATGGAGAACGAAGTGATCGAGATATACGCAACACGGATGGAGCAGGCTGATTCGCTGCATAACGTGGACGGGATCAGTACGCGTCTCTTTTACGAGAATCAACTGCAGGACTCGTATAACGATATGATCGAGATCAAGGAGATGATGGCGAGTTTGCAGAACTGAGGAGCAAACCCGTCGCCTGAGATCGGCTCATTGTAAAGGGGTCGATCCCCTCCTGCCGTAAGGTGTCCCAGCAAAGGGTGAACATCTCTACGCTTCCGAAGTTACGTGGATCGACGGCTTGCCGGAGCTGATTGACCGACAGATCGATCTTCATGAATTTCTGGCACCGTGGCTGCCTCCGGAACCAGTGCAGCGGGTGCGGTGCGAACTGAGGCCATGGAGGAATTGGTGGCGGATGCAATGAGAATGACTGAAGCAATCTGATGATCGGCGTCGACCTCATGGTTCGGCGCGTAGCGGTCCCGGACACGGTACTCTCCGTCCACGCGAAACGCATAGGGGGGTGCCCGTGGGTAGGAAGTGCTGCTTGTCGAGGCGCCGTAGGCGCCTCGATGCATCGGATTCGCGGCAGGGTCGAATTGGTTGAAAGAACCGGTAACCGAAACCGAACGCGCAATCGTATCTGTGAATCGGAACTGGACCGATTTCGCTGCTACGGAAGATAACGCCCCTGTGAACAACAGAGCGCAAAAGATAACCGCGTCTTTCCTCATGAGTGATGCCTCCGTAGGACGCGTTCGTCCGACATTCCCCGGTCATGGGCTGCAGAAGCAGAGGTAAAAAGAACATGGCATACCATATCCTGTTGCGAACTGTTCTCAGGAACGCGACACTGCGGGAAAAGCAATGAATTCTACCGATCGTCTCAGTGAGAGCATCCGAATCCGTGCGGCGGAACTTGGCTTTGACCTGTTCGGCATTGCACCGGCTGCCCGCGCCCGTCATGCTGACGCGTTTATCCGGTGGCTGCATGCGGGCAACGCGGGTGAGATGTCGTGGCTGGCTCGTGACCCGAATAAGCGAGCCAATCCGTCGCTCGTATTGGAGGGTGCCGCCTCGGTCGTCTCTGTCGGCATGTCCTATTACGCCGGGGAACCCCCGCCTGAATTCTGGGACGATCCCTCGCGGGGCCGGATTGCCCGGTATGCTTGGGGCAGTGACTATCATGACGTCCTCACGCCGTCTCTGAAAAGACTTGCGGAGTTTATTCGGGCGGAAGGAGGCGGCGATACGATGGCGCGATACTATGTCGACACCGGTCCCATCCTCGAGCGCAGTTTTGCCGCCGAGGCAGGAACCGGCTTTATCGGAAAAAACACGCTTCTCATTCATCCAGGGTACGGATCGTACCTGTTTCTCGCGGAGATCATTGTCAACCGCGAGCTACAGTACGACACACCGGCTGCGGACGACGGCGCGACGTTTCACGGCGTGGATGGCGCGACCCGTGTCGGAACGTGCGGCGGATGCAGGCGATGCCTGGATATCTGCCCTACGCACGCATTCCCGGCGCCGTACATTCTTGATAGCCGGCTTTGCATTTCCTACCTCACGATTGAACTGCGAACCTCAATCCCGGTGTCGCTCCGCTCCAAGATGAAGAACTGGATTTTTGGATGTGACGAGTGTCAGAGCGTGTGTCCGTGGGTTCGCCGGAATCCAGGTTCCCCGAAGCAGGGATTTCTCACCTTCGAACCCGAGGCGTGCGCACCCCGCTTGACCGACCTGATGGGTCTCGACGATACCGGGTTTCGAGAGCGATTTCGCGGGACGCCTGTCACTCGGGCTAAACGGCGCGGATTACTCAGAAATGTTGCTGTCGCCCTCGGCAACTGGGGAGACCCGGCGGCAAAGCCGGCCCTTGAAGAGGCGATACGCGATCCCGAACCGCTCATTCGGGAACACGCACACTGGGCACTCGAGCGCATCGGGTAATTTACGAGTGACTCTCCGGTTCCGGCAACGCCGGACATCCAAACTGCGTAGCGAAAATGCTCACCGGGGTATCGATCCTTATTCCCACGCGCTGACCGATGTCGTACGCATCGCGCGAGCCGAGCCGACGGCTTTTCATAATCTGACCGGATGGTAGCTGGAGATACAGCAGTTGGTCGTGGCCGTAGTAGATTCGGTCCACAATTTTGAATTTCCCGTTTGGGTCCTGGATCGGAATCACGTCTTCCGGGCGAAACATTATTTCGCCATCGCCGTTGAACCCGTTGAGCACTTGAAGTTTGCCCAGTTCGCACTCTGCGTACAGTCCTTTGCCGTAAGCGGGGAGAAAATTCGCATCGCCCAGGAACGTTGCAATTCGGTGAGTTTCCGGCTGTAGATAAAGGTTGCGAGGAGTCCCGGCCTGCACGATTTCTCCCTCCATCATCACCGCCAGGAAATCGGCCAGGCTCAGCGCCTCCTCCTGATCGTGGGTTACGAAAATGGCGGTAATTCCGGATCGGCGCACGATCGACCGCAAGTCGGCGCGCACCCGTTGCCGCAATGACGCGTCGAGATTTGAAAAGGGTTCATCCAGCAAGATCACTTCTGGGCCGGGAGCGAGCGCACGGGCCAGCGCAACGCGCTGCTGCTGGCCACCCGAAAGCTCGTGCGGCATGCGGAATTCCAGGTGTTCGAGCCCGACCATGTCCAATGTCTCAGACACCTTCCCGTTGGATTCGCCGTTGCTCCGCAGACCGTAGGCAACGTTCTGTGCAACGTTCATGTGCGGGAACAGCGCGTACTCCTGGAAGACCATTCCGATTTTTCGTTTTTCGGGCGGCACCTGTTTGCCGGTCCCGCTGACCTGGACCCCGCCGACGTGAATGCTGCCGTGGTTCGGCGTCTCGAGACCTGCGATAAGCCGCAGCAGGGTGGTTTTGCCGCAGCCGCTGGGGCCGAGCAGCGCCATGAATCGTCCGTATCGGATGTCGATGCTGCAATCGATGACGGCCGGTTCTCCCCTGAACGTTTTACCCAGATCGTGGCACTGGATGGCATAGGAATTCATACCGCGACCCCTTTCTGTTCATTGCTCAAAACGATCGACAACCCGATCGCTGATGCGCACACCAGCAGCAACGAAGGCACCGCCGCGCGGGCGAAAAATGCTTCCTCGGTGGCGTTCCATATTCTCATGGCAAGGGTCTCGAATCCAGTAGGACCCAATAGCAGCGTTGCCGGAAGTTCCTTCATACAACTCAGGAACACGAGTGCAACCGCGGTCAGGACACCCGGACGAGCGAGCGGGAGGATGATGGACAGAAATACTTCCCTGGGTGTGTGACCAAGATTTCGCGCGGCCTCCTCCAACCGGGGATTTATCTGCAGCAGGCTCGCCCGCAGGGCGCCGATCGCCAGCGGCAAAAAGCGAACCTGGTACGCGATTATAAGCAACGCAAAGCTCTGGTACAACCCGACCGCGTACCGCGCGCTGAAAAATACCAGTGCCAGCGCGACGACGATGCCCGGCAGGGCGTGTCCGATGTAGGCGGCCCGTTCGACGCCTTGGGTGCGTCGACCCGGATAACGAGCCGCGAGGAACACCACCGGAAAGGCCGCGACAACAGTCAAGAGTGCCCCCGCGGACGAAGCAAAGATAGAATCAAGCAGCACCGTACCGTGCACCCCTAAATGTTCGTCGCCGTACACGACGCCGCGAATGAGCCACACCGAAATGGCGAGGACCGGAAGGCCAATGCCGATCGTGGCTACTGCCACGCATAAGAAAAGAGCCGGGAACTTCCATTTGCCGAGCGCGCTGCGTGCCGCTCGTCGCGCCGCGCCCGCGCTGCTGCGATAGTAGCGCTTCCGGGCCGGCCGCCCGAATTCCACGGCGAGGATGAGTAGCGTCAACAGCGCCAGCATCAGGGCCAGTACCGCGGCGACGCTCCGGTCGAGAGATGCAGTGTACTGCACATAGATCGCGCGGGTGAAGGAATCGAATTGAAGAAGTGTGACGGCCCCGAAGTCACTCAATGTGTAAAGAGCCGAGAGGAGGGCGCCAGCGTGGATCGAAGGTTTTAGTTGCGGGAGAATAATGTGTCGAAACGTTTGCCAGGGACCGCGTCCCAGGCATCGCGCCGCATCTTCCAGGCTTGGGTCGAGTCCGGCAAGTCCCGCGCGGACGCTGAGGAATACGAATGGATAGGTGAAGAGTGTTAATGCCAGCCAGGCACCGGGAAATCCATAAATAGAAGGCAGACGCTCTACTCCGAATCCCGACAGAGCATTCTGGAGGAGACCGCGAGGGCCCAGGACAACGATGAGCGAGAACGCGCTGATATAGGACGGCAGGACCAGGGGAAGGCTGACGAGAATGGTTATCAGCGACCGCGCCGGTAGATCCGTGCGAACCGTAATCCAAGCGAATACAACGCCGAGAAATACCGACGTAATTGTAACCACGATGGTCAGCAGTCCTGTCTGGGCAAAGACGGTCCAGATCCGTTTTTGTGCGAGGATCTCAAAAAGAGTTCCGCCCAGTTGCGATGTTCGCACGATCAGGTACAGCAGGGGCGACATCGAAATCGCTGCGACCAACAGAGCCACCACCCATAGTAGAGGCGGCGCATCGCGGAGCACGCGGTTGCGCGGGCGGTCTCTGGATCCGAGCGAAGCCTTGTCGGGCAGCTGAGGTTCCTCGACTTGTCCCATCTATAGGATTCCTGTTTCCTGTAGAAGTTTCAGGGTCCCTTCCAGGTCTTCGAGTTCGGTCAGATTGAGATCGGGGGCTTTGACCCGGTCGAGCGGTGGAAGCTGGTCGCTGGGCGAGACCGAGCCCGCCAACGGGTACTCGTAGTTTTTGCTCGAAAAATATTCTTGTGCACCCGGTTCCAGAAGCCATGTCACGAATTTGGCGGCCGCTTCTTTTCTCTTCGATGTTTGAAGAATGCCGACGCCAGCCACGTTAACCAGGGATCCCGCGCCGCCGGATGAAAGAAACGCATTGCGCGCCGGAAAGGATTCACCCTGTTCAGCGAGAAAGCGGAAGAGGTAGTAGTGATTTACGAATCCCACATCCACTTCGCCGGCGCCCACCGCGGCCACGATCGGCGAATTTTTAGGATACACGTAGGGCTCGTTTTTTTGTATGCCGAGCAGCCACTCTCTGGCTTGCTCTTCTCCTTCCGTGGCACGCAGCGCGGTGACGAAGGCTTGAAAGGATCCGTTTGCCGGCGCCCATCCGATTCGACCCAACCACTCTGGCTCGCAGAACCCGAAAATCTGGCTTGGCAGATCTTCAAGCTTCAGTTTGTTGGAGTTGTAGACGACGACCCGAGCTCGTCCCGAGACACCGACCCACATGCCCTCTTGAGATCGGAACCGTGGTTCGACTCGCGCCGAAATTTCGGTGGGCAGGCGGGAAAGCGACCCCTTTTTGGCCAGAGCGCCGAGGGAACCGGCATCCTGGGCAAAGAACAGGTCCGCGGGGCTTTTATCCCCTTCTTCAAGAATGGTCGCCGCCATCTCCGCCGATTTTCCGTACCGAACTTGGATCTTCGTCCCTGTTTCCTCTTCGTAACGTTGCAACAGCTCCCTGATGAGGTCCTCGCTGCGACCGGAATAAAGCACCAGGGTCGATTCGTTGCTCGCGTCGCCCGGCAATGTGGGTGGATGACGAGTGACCAGATAGATCGCCGAGATGAGGAGAAAAATTCCGATTCCGTATAGAACCGGACGTGAAAGAAAGCTCGAATCGCTGCTCATCTTGAATATTTCTGTGGCGGAATTATTTTACGATCCTGTACTTTCAACGTGATCCAAAAAGCAGACGTTGGAACAGAGAGCACAATGATCAGCATCGTGTGTGCACTTCATTTCGTGCGCCTTGATGTCCTTGAGAAACCCTTTCACTGATTCGGTCCCGGAGAGCACGCAATCGATGAAGGCGGCCAGCTTGGTGCTCGTCTGCAAGCTCAACAAGTGCTCGATTTTGCAGGCATCGATTTCGGATTGATCAGGATCTACTCCCAGCACATCTCTGAACAAGACCTGCAAAAGTTCGTCATTGCGCTGGACAAGCTCTGCCATGCGCAGCCCTTCCTCGGAGAGCTTTAGAAACTTATTCTCATCTTCCAGTACCAGCCCCCGCCTCTTCAACGGTTTCAGGCTGATGGAAGTGCTGCCTCGTGTGATGTTTAGACGCTTCGCAACATCTGTGACTCTCGCGTATCCATTTTCAGAAAGCAGATCCTCGATGGTCATCAGGTAGTGCGCTGCGCTATGCGTAAGCTGGTTTTCCTCAAACTCTTTCCAAACTTGGTCCGCCATGATTGACTCCGGCTTCAAATCGTTGCACCACGCAAGATTCGTCCGGCCACCATATCCAAAGATTTGCATGCCAAACAAGCGTTTTGTTCCCCATTTCATATCCTTGTATTAGGGACACTGTATTAGGGACAGACCCTAAAAAACTATATCCCTGTATTACTGTATTAGGGACAGACCCTAAAAACCTCTAAAAAACTAAAAGAGGTTGACGCATAACATGCTTGGGTGGTGACGGTTATGGGATCCTAGTGGTGCGGGATTGGGCCTATGATCGATTCGGACAGGCCCGGCTGCTCGCGATTCAGGATGTAAAGATGGATCCTGGGGACGTCACGAGATACGAGTTCTTCAATCTGATTTGCAGTCCACCGAATCCCCACTTCCGCTGCGGCCACCGGATCATCCTTTGTTTTCTGGAGGCTGTGCTCCAGTGCTTCCGGCAACCGGGACCCGCACAATGCGGTGATGCGGCGGATTTGGGCAATGGATACTGGAGGCAGGATCCCGGCGAGAATCGGATGGTCGATCCCCGCATTTCTGCACCGAGTTACGTAGTCGAAATAGCTCTGATTCTCGAAAAAAAGCTGGGTCGTGACAAAAGAGGCCCCCGCATCCAGTTTTTGTTTCAAATGAGCGATATCCTCTTCTCGGGAAGCCGCTTCCGGATGCGTTTCCGGGTATCCTCCCACCCCGCAGCAGAGTCCCGCTTGCCTTGCTTTGATCTGTTTGACGAGATCACAGGCGTACATCAGCCCGTCGGCGGCCAGCTCGAAAGATGTCTGGCCCTTTGGCGGATCACCTCGAAGGGTCATAACGTTTCGATAACCCGCTTCAAACAGGTCGTCGGCGATCCCATCGATTTCTGCGCGGCTGGACCCAGCGCAGGTGAGATGGGGCATGATGGGCGCAAACTCCAATTCACGGAGCATCTCGCAAGCTTCCATCGTCCGGTGGGCCTCCGAGCCGCCTGCGCCATAGGTCACCGTGACGAAATCCGGCTCGGTCGCACGCAAAGCTTCCGCTGTGTTTCGTAGTCTGTGCCACCCCGTTTCATCTTTAGGGGAAAAAACTCGTAGGAGAGCAAGGAATTTTTTGCGCTCCGAAGGATGTCGCTGATCTTTTCTTCAAGCACGGCTTAAATGGACTAAATTAGATGGATCAGAACGGCAACGAGAATTCCCGTCAGCAGGCCACCAAAGACCTCAAGGCGAGTATGTCCCAGTAATTCCGCAAGTTTTTGTTGAGACAGGTGGTGCTCCTTGAAGAGTTCCTGGACGATTTGATTCAGTAGCCTGGCCTGTCGCCCGGCGGCCTGACGCACGCTCTGGGCGTCAAACATGACAACGCATGCGAAAGCGAAAGTGGTGGCGAAAAGTGCGGAATCGAATCCGGCGCGAATCCCTACCGATGTGAAAAGCGCGCTCACCATGGCGGAGTGCGCGCTCGGCATCCCGCCCGTGCTGACGAGGACCCCGAAATCCAGGCGCTTGAACTGCACGATCTCGCGGATCATTTTCAATGCCTGCGCGATCATCCACCCGGCGAGCGCACTCCAGATCGAGATGTTTTGGTACCACACGAAATCGTTGCTCATAACTCGTCATCAGATACGATCAGTTTTGTATCGAAGCAAGACAAACGATTTGAAACGCGCAAATTTGATCTGCATGGCCCCGATTGTGCTTTACCATTGACCCGTGCCCGCCGATCTGACTTTTTAACTTCTAGTATCTTGAGATCTTCCGGAAAATGAGGGACTTGGAGTTGGAGGTCGTGCGAGACGGAAACTTGACCGCCAAGATGAACCGATCATATTCAACGCCAGCCCAAGACGCGAAGTCTATCCGCCTGATACGTGACGGAATTGTCGTATTCGATCAGGGTCGGAACGCAGTTTTCGTAGACGAATCGGTCTATGGGATGCTGGGCTTGAGTGGGCCTTCGGCTTCGCGGGAAAATATCCTTGACCGGGTCCAGATTTCGGGTGCGATTCCGCTGGAGGATGTTGTTCGGGAGGCATTCGAGAAGGGAGAGTGGCGGGGCGAAGCGGCGGGCCTCACCGTGGACGATCACGCAATTTATCTCGAAGTGATTATCCGAAGCCTGCAAGGCGAGCACGCCGATGGGTCGGGAGCTATCATGTTTCTCCGGAACGTTACCCGGGACCGGGTGATGGAGAATCTCGTTCTGGAAGCGCAACAGATGGAACTGGTGGACAAACTCTCGCGCGGCGTGGCCCACGAGTTGAAAAATATAACGACAATTATTCTCGCTTATGCGTCCCTGATGGAGATGCGCCTTGAAGACGAAGAAATGCTCGACGCGGTGCAGAAAATTTCTGAGACCGCTGCGCGTACGACCGACGTTACCCGGCGACTTACCTCACTGACACGACGTCCCCAGCCCGAGTTTGAAAATGCCGATCTCGGCGACATCATGGAGCAGGTTAAGGCGCTGGTCTCGAAAACACTGCCGTCTCACGCCTCCCTGGACCTGCCCGAGCAGGAAGGGCTACCGATGGTCTTTGTGGATACCGGGGCGATCATGCGGTGCATCATTCATGTCGCTTTGAACGCATGTGAAGCAATGCCGGATGGTGGTGTGCTAACGCTGGGTGTCGACGTGATTGAGGTGGAGCCCCAGGACACAACGGAAAATCATCCCGTACGAGAGCCTGGTCTCTTCGCGGTCATATCCATCACCGATACCGGTCTGGGTATGCCCGATTTCGTCATGGCGCGTCTTTTTGAACCGTTCTTCACTACCAAAGAAAAAGGTTCCGGACTTGGGCTCTATTCGGTAAAGACAGTACTTTCCTCCATGAATGGTTGGGTTGGCATCTATTCCGAGGCGGGACAGGGAACCTGCGTGAAGCTGTACCTGCCGGTTGTCGGACAGGCGGAAAAGCTTCCGAGCACCGATACCGAGGGTTTCGAAATTGAATCGAAAACCGAAACAGTACTGGTCGTCGACGATGACGAATCGATCATCCAGACTGCCCGGGTCATGCTTGAGCGCGCAGGGTTCCGTGTTCTTACCGCCCCAGGCGGTAAGGAGGCAATTTCCCTTGTCAAAAAGGATCCGGCGTCGGTGGATGTTGTGCTTTGCGATGTTGTCATGCCCGAGCTTAACGGGGACGAGTTGGTCCAGTGTTTCCACAATCTGCGCGCTGATTTACCCGTAATTCTAACGTCCGGATTCCCGCGACCCAGGGTGGAGAGGATCATTGGCCGCACGAGTTGTCCGTTTATCGCCAAGCCTTACACGCAAAAATCGCTCATCAGCGGCATTCGACTCGCCTTGATTGGCGCCAGCTACATCTGAGGCTCATCTTCCCGCATTCGTTCAGAATCGGCATTTTCCCTTGTCTTCCGCAGTTGGACTGATATATTGCCCAGCTAAATTACAGGTGCCGTCCGCATATGTGGAGCGATTCCATCCCGATTGATGGTTGGTCGTAAGGGCGCCGGAAGCGAGTGCACCCCCCTACCTCGGGGGGCGCCAAAGCGGATTGATCCCGCCAAATCGGCGGGATCCAGGACAGAGAGGTATTGCATGGCCATCCACGACGACGGCGTCACCACGGACGTCTCTATTCGGGACCTGCTCGACGCAGGGCTTCATTTCGGACACCAAACCAAGCGGTGGAATCCCAAGATGAAGCGCTACATCCTTGATGAGCGCAACGGGATCTACATCATCGACCTGGTGAAGAGCGCCGAGCTACTCAAGAATGCGCAGCGCTTTCTCTACGACACCGTGGCCCGCGGCCGAAAGGTTCTCTTCGTAGGGACGAAAAAACAGGCGCAGGATCCATTGCGCGACATCGCGGCCCGACTGAATCAGCCCTACGTTGTTCACCGCTGGCTCGGGGGGACGCTGACGAATGCGACCACCGTACGGAAAAGCGTGGCGCGCATGAGGGAACTGCAGGGGCTCGAGAGCGAGACGGGCGAAATTACCGCATCCTCCAAAAAAGAAGGAGCCAAGTTTCGACGTGAACTCAACAAGCTGGACCGAAACTTGTGCGGCATCGCCGACATGGAGCAGCTTCCCGGGGCGCTATTCATCGTGGATGTCAACAGGGAGTCGATTGCCGTTATGGAGGCGATTCGACTGAAGATCCCCATCGTCGCACTCCTCGACACGAACTGCGATCCGGACCCTATTGAGTTTCCAATTCCCGGTAATGACGATGCCATTCGCGCGATCCGGCTGATCGTTAATCAGCTAGGTGAGACGATCCAGCATGCCTCGAATGAGTACGCGAAGTTTCAGGCGGAAGAGTCGCGTAGAAAAGCAGAGGAGGACGCGGCTTCCAAGGCGAAGGCCGAAGCCGCTGAAGAAGCCGAACGCAAAGCACGCGCCGAGGTAATCGAGAAAGCGAAGATCGCGGCCGCCGTGGCCGACTCAGCTCCGGCAGCCCCAGCCGGCGAATCCAGCGGAGCAACCTGATCGGGGAAGCACCTGATCTGTTAAGACGGAGAATTAATGATGAGCACGATCACAGCATCGCAGGTAAAAGAACTGCGCGAAGCAACCAACGTTGGAATGATGGAGTGCAAGAAAGCACTTACCGAGTCGGGAGGCGATCTGGGTGCCGCGATCAAGCTGCTGAGGGAGCGGGGCATGGCGATCGCCGACAAGAAAGCGAGTCGGGTCGCGAACGAAGGTTTGATCGCATCGGACGTGGTAGACGGCGGGAAAATTGGGGTTATCGTCGAAGTGAACTGCGAAACCGATTTTGTCGCGAGGAACGAGTCGTTCCAGGAATTTGTTGCGGATCTCGTGCAGAAGGGCTTGGAAATCCAAGGCAGCCTTGCCGAGCTTTACCGAAGCGATCTCACCGCAAAAATCGCAGAAATTGGTGAAAATCTGGTCATTCGTCGAAACGACCGGTTCGATCTCCAAGGGACGGGAACCGTCGCTTCCTATATTCACCTCGGAGAGAAAGTCGGCGTACTGCTGGAGGTCGGGTGCGGAAAAGAAGAAACCGTGGCGGCCGATGCATTCAAGGAAGTCGTAAAAGACATTACCCTGCACATTGCGGCCTGCAGTCCTGAGTACCAGAGTCGCGATGACGTTCCGGAGGATACGCTTGCATCCGAGCGCGAGATTTTCGCCAAGCAGGCCGAGGGCAAACCCGAGAACATTATCGAAAAGATCGTCAAAGGGAAATTGGACAAATTTTTCGAACAGCGGTGCCTATTGGAACAACCGTTCGTGAAGGACGGAGATTTGTCGATCACCCAGCTCCTGGCAGGGAAAGGCAAGGAACTGGGCGATGACCTTTCGGTCCGCCGATTCGTGCGGTACCAGATCGGCGCGTGAGGCCACCGAACCCTGTCATGCTTCGTGGCTATGACTTTTTCTAGCCCGTTTACCTCACTCACCTTTTCGCGACGAAAAGCGTGAGATAAGCGGGCTAGTTCGCCGCGTCGTACAACTCGCCGACCCTGGACCAGTTGATGACGTTCCAGAATGCCGCGATGTAATCGGGCCGGCGATTCTGATAGTTCAAATAGTAGGCGTGTTCCCAGACGTCGAGTCCGAGAATCGGCGTGCCTTCACTCTCGGCCACGCCGCTCATCAGAGGGCTATCCTGATTCGGAGTCGACGAAATTGAGAGTTTCCCTCCGGATGTTGCAGTTAACCAGGCCCACCCGGATCCGAATCTGGTTACACCGGCGTTGGCAAAGTCCTCTTTGAATTTCGCGAGGCCGCCTAACTGGCTGTTTATCGCGTCGCCAAGCGCACCGGAGGGTTCGCCGCCTCCGTCGGGTGACATCAGTTGCCAGAACAGAGAGTGGTTTGCGTGACCCCCGCCGTTGTTGCGGACCGCACCGCGGATGTTCTCCGGAACCGCGCTGAGGTCACCGATCAGGTCTTCTACTGATTTCGATTCGAGGGCGCTCCCCGACACGGCATCATTCAGTTTCGAGATGTATGTCGCGTGGTGCTTTCCGTAATGAATTTCCATTGTCTTCGCATCAATATGCGGTTCCAACGCGTCGAAAGCGTAGGGCAGAGCGTCTTGTGTGTATGCCATTGAATTCTCCTTTGGTTGCAGATTTGTTCTCGGTCCGACGCGATATGAGCGGTTCCGCCCGGATATGAGTGGTGTGAATATATCCATCGAAAAATGTTTGTCCAGCCTTGGTGCCGCAAAGGTTCGACCCTGGCGGCGAGACGTCATATTCTCTGACGCATGAGGGAGGATGTTTGCCTCAAGCGGTGCGATGCAGGATACCCGGGGTCTCTGGAAATCGCCCTTGGTGAGGATGCTCCCGATTTTCTATGGACGCGCGGCCCTCTGTCGATTCTGGATGGCCCGGTGGTCGCCGTATTTTGTTCTCGGTCCTGTACTGGCCTTGCGGCTACTCGCACGCATGATGTCCTGCAGGCGTTGCGAGATGCGGGTATCGTCATCGCCGGCGGATTTCAGTCTCCCCTTGAGCAAACATGCTGTGAACTGTATCGAAAGTCCCGCCTTCCCATTGTGGTGGGGCTCGCCAGGCACCTGCCTGGTTCACGAGTCCCCGCCCTGTTCAGTCCATTTGCCGAATCAGGGCGCCTGCTGGTCATTTCGCGAGAGAACGAGAAATCTCACCGGGTGACGCGTCAGTCGGCTTTTCAGAGAAATGTCCTGCTGGCTGCCCTGGCAGATCGACTATTTATTCCTCATTCCGTAGCCGATAGCGAAACCTCTAAATTTGTAGAATTCGTAGCTGGTTTTGGCAAGGAAATTTATGCGCTCCGAGGGAGTGACGTTGTGAAACTAGTATCCGGGTCCGGATACAAACCCTCCAGTATAGACTCTCTTTTCAACCGGAAATGACTGATCCTGCCGTGCAAAAAAATGAGAAAGTTGGTTGTATAGATTCAGAATGTGGGCTTATTGTCGATGGAATAGAGGCTACCAGGCGATGTTGTGGGTCTTCCGATCCCCCTCCCCCCAATGGAAGCTCCGGCTAACCTGGTAGTCTTCTTTTTTCTTTTTCATCAAACGTGCCTGTGTGTCATTGGCTGCTGATTGGCCCTGCCGGCACACTTTTCTGAGCTTTACATGCGTACTGGTCGGTATGCTTCGAGCAGGTTGATATGGATTGGAATGTAAAGGCGTGTTCGGTGCGCCCGGGAGCCGGGATGTTTAGGGTCGATGCCCGGGGAACCGTTGCCGCCGCGAGCCTGTCCGATTAGACTCGCGACGAGCACCGCGATGTAAAGAATTCCGGTGGTTGCTTCGAGGGCTGCAAGGCTCTGGGCGAATGGGAGTACTTGAGATACATCCCCATATCCAAGCGTTGTGTAGGGTTACAAAGCTGAAGTAGAGGAGTTTGACCTTATCACCGCCATCGGCGGAGATATTCCCTTCTCCACCCATTGTGAATGAACCCGGAGCGAGGAATTCTACCATTCCGTACAGGAGAGACCAGATGATCCCCAGAATCAGGTACGCGGCAATTATCGCGACAATTCTGTCTTGATCGACGTTGGCGATGGAGAGCGAGTGATGAAGCGTGATCGAAAAAATGATGGAGAGCGAAACGATGTTGAAAACTTACTCCAGCAGCGTGACGGAAAATGAGTTCGTGAAGACATTCGACAAGATAACGAAGCGCGTAGCCAGAGTCGAAATAACGACAGGCCGGAAGTAACGTTTCTCCGACATCGCGTAGATTGCAGTGAACATGGTGGCCAACATCACCAGGCCAAAACAGGTTCTGGTGAGCTTGCTCTCGTCCAACAGCGGCGGAACCAGCATCAGGACAATCAATGCGACCAGTAACGGGAAAGCCCGCCGGTTTTCTAGCCATTTGCACGGGCCTCGCATCCCTATTCGAATTGTCCTCGGAATTCAGCCATCGTTTTCCGAAGACCATCCATCTCCGCCCGGATGTTCCGGAGTTCTGACTCAAGCAGGTCTACTCGTTGCCCAAGATCGCCGGAATATTCCGCGGTTCTCGTCGTAGGGACTGCCTCCATAAGGGGCTGATCATCCGGTTCGTCGCAGAGCTGGTGAATGAATCTGGCGTCTTTTTTGCCTGCCACGCGGGGCAGTTCGCGCACAAATTCCCGAGGATATCCCTTCCCAAGTTCCCCGATCGTATCCTCGACATCCTGTAGGCTTTCGAACTTGGCAATTCGTTCGGTTCGGGACCGCAGCTCGCCCACGGTTTGAGCTCCCCGGAGCATGAGTACGCAAAGGATGGCCAGTTCACCGTCGGTGAACTGAAACTCGTGTCGTGCTTCGTGTTTGAATTTTCGCGTTCTGCCTCCGGCAGTGTGAACGAGGGTAGCCCACCCCTTATCTCGAAGACCGTCGATGGCCCGTTCCACCGAGTCTTCTCCGTACTCCATGATCGGGTGGCGGCTCGACTTCTGGTTGCACGCATTCAGAAGCGCGTTCAGGGTCATTGGGTAGTAGTCTGGGGTGGTGTACGATTTCTCGATCAAACAGCCCAGGACCCGGGTTTCCTCCTGGGTGAGGAGCCGCGCGGTGTCTTTTGGTTCTGTATCGTTATCCATAACCCGCCGCCAATTTGTTGTGAACCTGCCTCAAAGAAAAGGATTAATTCGCGAAATGCCCCCACCCACAAGAGATCCATGCATTCGAACCACAGCTTGCAGAAGGCGGCTAACGAGATATGATCAACAAAGATAAGGAGAGTATCGGAATGAAAGCGTATATGGCCCCCACAGAGAAGTCGGTAGCGTCCGCATACAATGAGGCTCGCGAAAGATACGCGGCACTCGAAGTGGATACGGATGATGCAATCGCCCGGGTGGCGGCCGTTCCTATTTCGCTTCATTGCTGGCAAGCGGATGACGTCGCCGGGTTTGAGGCGTTGGACGAGGACGTCGCAGGCGGAGGGATCATGGCGATCGGAAACTATCCCGGGCGCGCCCGAAACGGAGACGAGCTTCGCCAGGATTTCGACCAGGTCATGTCTCTATTGCCGGGTGTTCAGCGGGCAAACCTCCACGCGTTTTACGCGGAAGCCGACGGAGCCAGGGTCTTGCGAGACGAGGTGGCGCCCGAGCACTTCGCCCACTGGATCGACTGGGCGAAGGACCGTGAAGTCGGTCTCGACTTCAATCCCACGTATTTTGCGCATCCCAAGGCCGACGACGGCTTTACCCTCTCCCATAAGAACGAGGACATTCGCGCTTTCTGGATTCGTCACGGCATTGCGTCCAGACGCATAGCAGAGCACATGGGTCGCGAACTTTCAAACCCCTGCGTGAACAACCATTGGATCCCGGACGGGTCAAAGGATTCGCCTGCCGACCGGTGGTCACCGAGAAAACGGCTCGTAGAAGCGTTTGACCAAGTGCTTTCCGACGCCCATGGATTCGACGGCGCACTTTGTGTGGATGCCGTGGAGAGCAAACTATTCGGCTTGGGCAGCGAGGATTATGTAGTTGGTTCGATGGAGTTCTATACGGCCTATGCGCTGACCCGGAAAGTCGTCCAGTGTCTTGATATGGGGCATTTCCACCCCACCGAAACGATTCACGACAAGATCTCCGCGCTCATGCAGTTTCAGGAGCGGATGCTGATTCATACCAGCCGGCCCATTCGCTGGGACAGCGATCACGTCGTACTGTTTAACGATGATGTTCGGAACGTGTTCTTTGAAATCATGCGCGGCGACGCGCTGGACCGGGTTTATGTAGCGCTCGATTTTTTTGACGCAAGCATCAATCGGATCGCGGCGTATGTGATCGGCACCCGGGCGACCAGAAAAGCCATTCTCGCGGCCCTGCTTGATCCTTCGGCCTGCCTGCGAGAGCTTGAGGACAGCGGGAAGCTGGGACAGAAGCTGGGTCTTATGGAGGAGCAGCGTACCATGCCCTTCGGTGCGGTCTGGGACATGTTGTGCCAGCGCGAAGAGGTTCCGGTTGGAGCTGCCTGGATCAGCGAGGTGGAGACGTACGAGGCAAAAGTACTGTCGAAGCGAGGATAACCCGCATCCAGTCGACTCATGAAGTCGAGCAGCGAACCCGGATCCGTCCGGCGGTTTCCACATTCAGCATCGACTGGATGCGATCCGGCAGTTCGGGCAGGCTGCATTCTTTCGTCAAGGATTCCAAAACGTCCGGACGCCATTCGTTGGCAAGTTGCGCCCACACGGTTTCGCGTATCTGCATCGGGCAATTCTGCGACGTAATGCCGTCCATCCGTACCCCCCTGAGAATGAACGGAAATACATTCGTATCGAGGCGAATGGATGCCGCCATGCCACAAGCTGCAATGACGCTGAATTCGTCGCATCCCCGTAGCGCGACATCGAGAGGTTTGCCGCCCAGCGTATCAATGACGCCGGCCCAAAGGGGCTTCAGCAGCGGGCGATCAGGCTGCCCCAGAAATTCCCCGCGGTCCAACACGGCGGCCGCGCCCGCGCCCGTCAGAAAATCATGCCGGTCGGGTTTGCCTGTCAACGCGGTTACCTGGTAGCCAAGATGATTGAGTATGGCGACCGAGAGTGAGCCCACGCCGCCGGTCGCCCCGGTGACAAGGATTGTTCCCTTGTCGGGCGTTACGCCTCCCTCCATCAATGCTCGAATGCAAAGCCCTGCCGTAAGGCCGGCCGTGCCGTAGCTCATGGAGTCGCACAGCGTGATCTCCCCGGGTAAGGGCAGTGCCCATTGAGAGGGAATGCGGATGCGTTCCGCGAAACCTCCGTCCGTGTTCATGCCGAGATCGAAGCCGGTAACGATCACCTCATCGCCGGGACGGAAGCGGTTTGTTGAGGAAGATGTAACGACGCCTGCAGCATCGATTCCGGGTGTGTGTGGATAGTCCCGCGTAACGCCCCTGTTCCCGGTTGCCGACAGGGCATCTTTGTAGTTCAGGGACGAGTATTGAACCAGAATCGTCAGGTCCCCATCGGGCAGCGCGTCGATCGACCGGGTCGAGACAGTTTGAGAAAACGAGCCGTCGGGGGATTCCGTTACGCGGAGGCACTGGAAAACTTCTGAGCTCATGCTACCAGATAATGACTGTCAGTTCTCGCGGGCCATGGGCGCCAAGGACAAGGATCTTTTCGATGTCCGCGGTCCGGCTCGGCCCGGTAATCGTGGTGACGAAGGAGGGCCATGCATCGCGAAAGCGTTCACGCAGCAGGCCGTACCCCTCATTGAGATCAGGCACCAATTGAGACAACCGGGCCAGGACGATATGATGATCGGGCAGGGAACACAAGAGCCTGCCTCCCTGGGTGGGAGCCGCGGTCAGTATTGTCCCATGTCGCGCCACCAGGGCGATCGCCGATGTGACGCCGATCGCCGCGTTGCCGAGGGCTTTCTTGGCCTGTGCACCGGTTTCGTATATCGCCGGTTGGGAAAGATTCTTTACCTCCTCGCGCCTGGTCATCAATTCCAATTCAGGTTCGTGCCAGCATCGGCTCGGATCCGACTTCGAAAGGAGTCCCGCCAATCGGAAAGCCGCTCCCGGTTCACTCTCCTCAGCGAATACGGTTCCGTTTAGACGCTCCAGCTGCTCTTTGAAATTCGTCAGAAGGCTATCGGGAGATGGATCCAGCGCTGGATACCAGGGCTTCTCCAGTTCATCCGAGGAGCGGTGCGGCGAGTCCGTCGGTGTCGCGAGGGCGCGGCGGATGGACGTGAGTATGGTCTCTCGTGACGACATCAGTCCTTTTTCTCCCGGGCGACCTGTTCGAGAAAGGACTTGCCGGCCGGCGTAGGCAAGGTGCGGGTGGCGGTCCATTGCTGAATCGGCCCAAGTCGCTGGAGGATCGGAATGCGCTGGATGAGTCGAAGACCCAGGCGGGCAAATCGAACCGCCCACCGGTACCGGGCGGCAGAGACCATGGTGCGGCTGTACTGGCGAAACCCGTGACGCTCCAACTTCGAGGGCGGGCTGACTTTAACGTAGTTTCTGCGGTTCTCCAGCAGGTGATGATGAATGTTGATGCGGACCGGGCAAACTTCGGCGCATTTCCCACAGAGGCTCGAAGCAAAACTCAAGTGGCCGAATTCCTGCAACCCCAGCAGGTTCGGGCTGATGACCGAACCAATCGGACCTTGGTACGTAACACCATACGCATGGCCGCCGATGTGGCGAAATACCGGGCAGGCATTCAAACATGCGCCGCACCGAATGCATTGAAGGCTCTCCCGCTGCTCCGGATCGGCCAGGATCCCGGTCCGGCCGTTGTCGAGCAACACCAGGTGAAACTGTTCCGGTCCGTCTCGCTCGCCGTGCTGCCGGGGTCCGCCGAAAAAACTGTTGTAACAGCTCAAAAACTGGCCGGTCCCGCTGTGCGAGAGGAGAGGGAGAAAGAGGGCCAGTTGCTCAAGCTGTGGCAGCACCTTCTCAATGCCCATAATCGCAAGGTGAATACGGGGCGCGGACGCGGAAAGGATCCCGTTTCCTTCGTTCTCCGTGATGGAAATCAGTCCCGGGTCCGCAATGGCGAAATTCGCGCCGGTTATGCCCATGTCTGCATTTAAAAATCGGCTTCGCATGTGCACTCGGGCAGCGCGGGTCAGCGTTTCGGCGTCGTCCGTATGCGGTACGCTGAGTTTTTCTTCGAACAGCGCGCTGATATCATCCTTGGTCAGATGCATCGCGGGCGTGATGATGTGAAACGGCTTTTCGCCGCGAAGCTGAATGATAAATTCCCCGAGATCGGATTCCACCACGTCCACCCCGTTCGCTTCCAGGTGTTCGTTCAGTCCAATCTCTTCTGTCGTCATCGACTTACCCTTGATGATGGACCGTACGCCATTTTCCTGGATGACCTTGTCGATGATGGCCCGGGCTTCGTCAGCGTTTGCGGCCCAATGGACGCAAGTGCCGCGCGCAGTCAGGTTCACCTCTAATTGTTCCAGCAATGTATCGAGACGGCTGATTGCGTCGTGCTTCCAGGATGCGGCGAGAGAGCGGGCGACCTCCCAGTCGAGCCATTGCGCCGCATTTCGTTGAACTGCCAGGTGGTGATTGTTCAGCGTTCGGTGAAGAATCCCCTGCAGTTTCATGTCGGCGGCTTTTTCACGCTCCTTTGCCAGAAATTTCTGTGCCTCGTTCAACTTTCGGTCTCCCTGGAGGCGAGGATTTCGGCGATGTGAAGGCACCGGATCGGAATGTTCCGGGCCTCTACCAGCCCATGTAGATGCAGGAGGCAGCTTGAATCGGTGGTTACGACATAGTCGGCGCCCGATCCGACTGCTCCATCAAGCTTCTCGCGACCCATCGAGGTGGAAACGGGCTCATGTTTCGCGGAAAACGTACCGCCGAATCCGCAGCAATTCTCCGGGTTCTCCATTTCGATCAGGGTGAGCCCGGAAACATTTTGCAGCAGCCGGCGCGGTTGATCCTTTACATGCAGTTCGCGCAAGGCATGGCATGCGTCGTGGTAGGTCACGGTGGCGCCGAAGGCCGCGCCCACGTCTTCCGTTTCCAGGGTTCCTACCAGGAACTCGCAGAGCTCATGCGTTTTTTTCGCGACCTCATGCGCTTCCCCGGCTCGCGGGTGACTTTCCGGAAATAGCCTTTCATAGAAGTGCCGCACCATGGTGACGCAGCTACCGGAAGGAGAAACAATGTGATCATATTTTCCAAATACATCCAGAAAATGTTCCGCCACCGGTACTGCATCGTCCCAATATCCGGTGTTGAAGGCGGGTTGACCGCAGCAGGTCTGGTCAAGAGGTACGGCCACGTCGCAACCCTGGCTCCGGAGAATTTGCCGTGTACATTCCGCAACTTTCGGCGAAAACACGTTTACGAAACACGGAACGAAAAGCGCTACATTCATACCGAGAACCTCCGCATGGGGCTCTGGATCTCTTTGGAAGCGCAGCAAACTGTGGGTACGGTACTCATTTTTCAGATTCGTATAGTACGTAGATTACCCGATTTTCACAAGATGACCTGTTTCCTTTGTTTCCTTGCTCATCAAGCTGTGGTATCGCGTGGTCTACCATGATTTCCAAAATTTTCGATCCGAATAGATGGGCGGGGGTCCCGGGGTTTTCTTTTGAGGACATCACCTACCACCGGGCGCTGGACCAGGGGACAGTTCGAATTGCCTTTGATCGGCCGGAAGTGCGAAATGCGTTTCGACCGCGAACCGTTGATGAGCTTTTCACCGCGCTTGAACACGCCCGGACATCCTCGGATGTCGGATGCGTGCTGCTCACAGGCAACGGCCCCTCTCCTGAAGACGGGGGCTGGGCCTTCAGTTCGGGAGGCGACCAGCGGGTCCGGGGCAAGGATGGGTACACGTATGACGATGAAACGGGAAGCGCGGACGGGGTGGGTCTCGGGCGCTTGCACATTCTGGAAGTCCAGCGGCTCATTCGATTCATGCCCAAGGTCGTCATCGCAGTCGTACCGGGCTGGGCCGCGGGAGGCGGGCACAGCCTGCATGTGGTGTGCGACCTTTCACTGGCAAGCCGGGAGCACGCGAAGTTCAAGCAGACCGATCCCGATGTCGCTAGTTTTGACAGTGGGTACGGTTCGGCGTTGCTCGCCCGACAGGTGGGCCAAAAGAAAGCCCGGGAAATTTTCTTTTTGGGGAAGACCTACGATGCGGAGGAAGCGGCGGCGATGGGCATGGTAAATGCCGTAGTGCCTCACGCCGAGCTCGAGGAGACTGCGCTCGCGTGGGGCGCCGAGATCAATTCGAAGAGTCCGACTGCGATGCGTATGCTGAAATATGGGTTCAACCTTCCCGACGACGGTCTCGTAGGCCAGCAGCTGTTTGCCGGGGAAGCAACGCGACTCGCGTATGGTACGGAAGAGGCGAAAGAAGGACGCGATGCCTTTGTCGAGAAACGGGCAAAGGATTTTTCAAAGTTCCCCTGGCACTACTGAAGTGCGGAGCGGGGATCCCCGGTTCAGGACGCAGGATTACCTTTGGAGTACGTAGCTAATGAATAAGATTTTAATGCGTGGAATCCTCGCGGGATGCTGCCTTTGCGCCGTGTTGATCGCGGGTTCCTGTTCAGGCGAACGGGAAGTGGACGGGGATGCGAGTGGCGGGATTCAGCTCGGGCTCTTGATGGAGACATATGACGTGGACCGGTGGGCGCGTGATCAAGCCTTTTTCGAGGAGAAGGCCGAATCGCTTGGAGCGCAGGTGTTGAAGGCGGTTGCGGACGGAGACCAGGACCGTCAGAACAAGCAGGCGGAGAGTCTGCTTACTCGCGGAGCCGATGCGCTCGTCGTGGTCCCGAAGAACCTTGCGACTGCGAGCCGGATTATCAGAGTAGCCCACGAAAAGAATGTACCGGTGGTCGCGTACGATCGTTTGATTCGGGATTGTGATTTGGACATCTACGTTACGTTCGACAACGAAAGGGTCGGGTATCTCCAAGCAAAGGGAATCCTGGAGATAGTGCCGGAAGGCAACTATATCCTGCTTGGCGGCGCTGCCAGCGACAACAATGCTGCTCTCTTTCGATCGGGACAAATGCGAGCCATCACCGAGCACCAGGCGGAAAAGGGGAACGCAGTTACGATTCTCGCGGACCCGTTTCTGGACAACTGGGATCGGGACGAAGCGCGGCGCAGAATCGCAGGATTGATTACGAAATTCAAAGCGGAAGGCACCGACGTGCACGCGATCGTCGCCTCCAACGACAGCACGGCGGGGGGCGCAATCGCGGCGCTGAAGGCTACGGGCCTGGCCGGCAAGGTTGCGGTATCGGGGCAGGACGCTGAGCTTGCCGCCTGCCAGCGGGTGGTCGAGGGAACCCAGACATTGACTGTCTACAAACCGGTGCGAGAGCTTGCTACGGTGGCCGCCGAGGTCGCTGTGCGCCTGGCTGAAGGCGAAGAACCGGAAGAGGTGATCGCTTCTCTCGGCCTGGAGGTTCACAAACTCGACAACGGGTATAAGGAGGTTGATTCAATTTTTCTCGAGCCAGTATATGTGACGCGCGAAAACATGGCCGACACGGTTATCGCCGATGGCTGGCATCCCCTGGAGAAGGTGTATGCAAACATTCCCGAAGACGAGTGGCCTGCCGGCAAATGAATTCCGGTTTTTTCGGATTATTCCTTCGTTTCCACGGGCATCATGACGGCGGTGACCCAAAGCCTGCTTTGCGCAGAAGGTATTACCAAGGAGTACCCGGGAGTTCGGGCTCTCGAAGACGTGTCGTTTCACCTTGCTCCCGGAGAGGTCCATGCACTGGTAGGGGAGAACGGCGCTGGCAAGTCGACCCTGATAAAAATACTCTCCGGTGTCATCCCCGCAGGACAGTTTCAGGGCAGGATTCTACTGGAGGGCACACCCGTTCATTTTCGCACCCCTCGCGGAGCTGAGTCTGCGGGAATTTCCGTGATTCACCAGGAGTTGGCCCTGGTCCCACACCTGAGCGTGGGCGAGAATATTTTCCTGGGAAAGG
>CAUZEO010000008.1:0-39491 GCA_963578625.1 Kiritimatiellia bacterium
TCGACGATCTCAAAACAGTCGGGTCGATTAGCGAGGGACGGGTTGACCTGGCAATCGGAAGCGCTTTGGATATTTTCGGAGGCAGCAAGATCCGGTATTCCGATTGTGTTGCGTACAACAGGACGCGATCCGTGTAGCCATGCCGCGGCGGCGGCTCGCATGGGGCACCCATACTACGCGCTCGACATCCGCCGGCTTCCCGGTTACCATATTCCGAGTGACTGCCGAGGGAACAAGGGACACGCTGGTGGAGGTGCGGAATCTTTGCATTACGCTGGGAAAGAAGTCTCGCCCGGTGAAAGTCGTGGATGGCGTTACGTTGACTCTGCGTCCCGGCGAGACGGTCGCCCTGGTTGGGGAGAGCGGTTGCGGGAAGAGCCTCACCGCGCTGGCCATGGCACGCCTTCTCCCGTCGCCTCCCGCCCGCTGTGAATCGGGCGAGATTATTTTCGATGGCAAGAACGTGCTCGCAATGAGTGAAACGGAACTTCAGTCGCTCCGGGGCAATGAGATTTCTTATGTTTTCCAGGAACCCGCATCATCCCTGAATCCGGTGTTCACCGTGGGAAACCAGGTCGGGGAGGCGATTCGACTGCATCGACCACGCACTAATGTTGAGAGCGAGGTTGTCTCTCTTCTGCGGCTTGTCGGCATCCCGGATCCGGAAACGCGACGAAAGGCCTACCCGCATCAATTGAGCGGTGGTATGCAGCAGCGGGTGATGATTGCGATGGCGCTTGCGTGCAGGCCGCGTGTTCTTGTCGCGGACGAACCCACCACCGCACTTGATGTGACGATCCAGGCCCAGATCCTCGACTTGCTTGTGCGGTTGCAGAAAGAATTGGGAATGGCTATTTTGCTGATCACCCACAACCTCGGCCTGGTTGCCGATATTGCGCACGAATTAAACGTAATGTACGCCGGTCGCATCGTTGAATCCGGTCCGACCGTTGAGGTCCTCACGAATCCGACGCATCCCTACACCAAGGCGCTGTTGAATGCCGTGCCGCGGCTTGAGGGGACGCGGGGGCGCCTTCGGGGTATACCCGGTACCGTTCCCAACCCGCGATCCCTCCCTGGGGGCTGTCGGTTTCACCCGCGCTGCGAAAAGAGGACGGATGTGTGCAGTGACCGGGAACCGGAACAGGATCGCCTGGGTCGCTCTCACTGGGTAACCTGCCATAACTGGAATGAGTAGAGTCTACAATAGATATAAGCAGCGAAACGTTGCCGACGAGACGACGGCAGACATTGATCGCAAGCACCGCGAGGCGGTCAGCGGGTTCGACACGTCGGCGCCGGCGCCGGTGCGGGGCACCCCGTTGGTCGAGGTTGATTCGCTTTCCGTCGCTTTCGGTCGTGGAAAATCCAGAATTCGTGCAGTAGAAGATGTTTCTTTCAACGTTGGCCACGGCGAAGCCGTCGGTCTGGTAGGGGAAAGTGGATGCGGGAAAAGCACTCTGGTGCGGACCATGGTCCGGCTGGAAAGTCCGACCGCGGGATCGATTCGATTCGAGGGGCGGGATTTGTCGACATTGAAGGGCGAGGATTCGCGGCATTTCCGCACGCAGTCGCAGATGATCTTCCAGGATCCGTACGGCTCCCTGAATCCCCGCCTCCAGGTAGGACGGGCAATCCGGGAAGTGCTCACCGTTCATCATCGGGGGAGCCGGAAGCAACGTCCGTCGATGGTCAGCAGCCTGCTGGAATCGGTGGGGCTCGATTCACGGTACGCCGACCGGTATCCCCATGAATTCAGCGGCGGGCAGCGTCAGCGCATCGGGATTGCTAGAGCTCTCGCGGTCCAGCCACGGCTCCTGATCGCGGACGAACCGGTGTCGGCGTTGGATGTGTCTGTGCAAGTTCAGATCCTGAATCTGCTGAAGGATCTGCAGCGGGATCACCAGTTAACGATTCTGTTTGTGGCGCACGACCTGGCGGTGGTCCGCTATCTTTGTTCGCGGATCCTGGTCATGTACCTGGGCCGCATTGTCGAAACTGCGGGTGCCGGGCCCCTCTACAGCAGACCGATGCATCCCTATACCAAGGCGCTGATGTCGGCGGTGCCCGATGTGTCGAAGTCGCTGAAGAAGCGGAAAACCGGCAAAGGCAGGATTATCGTGGAAGGGGATGTTCCTTCTCTATCCACGTCGTTCAAGGGCTGTCCTTTTCAAGCCCGCTGCCTTTTCTCGCAGGAGCGCTGCAGCGAGGAAGCGCCGCCTTTGCGCGAGGTTCGCGCGGGGCACTACGCCGCATGTCACTACGCGGAAGATCTGATGTCGATTTCCGCATGAAGGTCTTCGAACTCGAGGGAAAAGACCCGGACACCGAGGCACGAGCGGGTCGGCTCCAAACGGCTCACGGCCTCGTTGAAACCCCGGTGTTCATGCCGGTAGGGACCCAGGGTTCCGTGAAGGGGATTTCCCCCCTGGAGTTGACGGAGACCGGCTACCAGGTGGTCCTGGGCAATACGTTTCACCTGAATGACCGTCCCGGGACAGATCTGATTGAAAGGGCGGGGGGGCTGCACCGGTTTATGGGGTGGGATCGGGCAATTCTCACTGACAGCGGCGGATACCAGGTGTTCAGCCTGGCCCGCCTGAACCGTGTTGACGTGGACGGGGTGACCTTTCAGTCCCCGGTGGACGGGAGGACTCTCTTTCTGGGGCCCCGGGAATCAATGAACATCCAGAGGCGCCTCGGGTCAGATATTGCAATGGTATTCGACGAATGCCCTCCCCACCCGTGCGATCGGGAATACGCTTGCCAAGCGGTAGACCGAACCCTAGCATGGGCGGCTTTATGTGTCCGGGAACCGCGTGCGGACGGGCAATTGGTCTTTGGCATTGTACAGGGAAGCACATACGACGAACTTCGAAAACGATGTGCCTGCGAATTGGTTGAAATGGCGTTTGACGGCTATGCCGTCGGCGGGGTCAGCGTCGGAGAGTCCGAGTCCATGATCTACGAAGGCGTCGATCTGACCGTGCCGTACCTGCCCGCGGACAAGCCGCGATACGCGATGGGTATCGGGGAACCTGCCCAGTTGGTGGAGTTGGTGGCTCGAGGCGTCGATATGTTTGACTGCGTCATGCCCACTCGAATGGGTCGAAATGGGACGGCATTTACGAGAGAAGGGCGTTATCCGGTCAAAGCGGGAAAATATAAGGAAGATCCGCGCCCCCTGGAAGAAGGGTGCTCTTGTTATGCCTGCAGGCATTTTACTCGTGCTTACATTCGCCATTTACTGCATGCGAACGAGATGCTTGGAATGCGCTTGGTGACGCTTCACAACCTGCAGATGTTTTATGACCTGATGGCGGACATTCGACGGGCGATCCTGGGCCAGTCGTTTGGCGAGTTCAGGATGGAATTCAACCGCGTATACCGGCCGCTGCTGGATGCGAAAGAGACGGGAATAGAGAGTTAAGAATGAGTTTTGAATATCTCACATCACTGGCCATGGCGCCGCCGCCTGCGGGCGACGGTTCGAAACCGGGCGGCGGCCAGATGCAATTTTTCGGCATGATGGCGATCATGATCGCCATTTTTTATGTTGTGCTGATTCGTCCGCAGCGGCGCCGAGAGGCGGAGCGCAGGGCCATGCTGGACAAAGTAGCAACTGGAGACCGGGTGATGTTCGGCGGCGGCATCCTCGGAACCGTTGCCAATGTGAAAGAGAAAACACTCATCATTCGAATCGCCGAGAAAGTTAAAGTGGAGGTAAGTCGTGGCGCGGTGACAAATGTTATCGGCCAGGACGATGCGCCCCCGGATCCACAGGAACGGTGAACGCGTAACGGAGTATCATGCAAAAACCCTCCATATGGAAATGGTTGATCCTGGCGGCGCTGGTTGTCTGGTCGATGGCGATCGCGCGAAACGGATTCAACCTCGGCATCGATCTGCAAGGAGGGACCAGCTTTCTTTTGCAGGTCGATTTGGAAGATCTTGAGGAAGACGAGAAGCGCGACGCACCGGAACGCGCATTGGAAGTGATTCGCAATCGCGTTGACGCTTTCGGCGGAAAGGAACCCGTCATTTACCTGCAGCCCGGAACCGACCGGATCGTAGTCCAGATTCCAGGAATCGACGACGACACCAGGCGCCGTCTCCGTGAAAACATCATGCGGGCCGCCAAACTCGACTTCAAAATGGTGCACGAGGACAGCCGGCAGATCGTGCAGGACCTGTTGACCGCCACCGAAGCCCCGGTCGGATACAAGGCCGTTGAGCTTGGGGACCAACGCTACCTCGAGCGCGATAAGACACGTGATCCGGAGGGCGCCACCGAACTGGACATTTATAAGCAGCGCAGGACCTATAAAGCTCCTCCCAACACGGAGTTAATGCTGATCAAGGAGGAAATCCAGGGGAGAAATCTCTTCACTCCTGCGTACGTTGAGCGACGTATCAAACTGGGCGGAAAAGACTTGGATAACGCCGGCGTGCAACAGGATTCCAGCCGGCTGGTTCCGACCTACGTGGTTACCTTGCAGTTTAACAAGGATGGTGCCGATGCCTTTCGAAGGTTGACTTCCGATTTCGCGCCGGGCGGCGACCGGAACCCGAACCCGGACCAGGGACGGCAGCTTGGGATCGTTCTGGACGGCACCCTCTTTTCCGCTCCCGTGATCCAGGTGCCGATTTACGGCGGCAACGCGCAAATCGAGGGAGACTTTACGTATGAAGAGGCCCGGGATCTGGCGCTGGTTCTGCGCGCCGGATCGCTCCCGGCCCCGGTAGAGATCATCGAAGAGCGGACCGTTGCCGCGACCCTGGGTGAGGATTCAATCCGAAGCAGCTTTTACGCATTGATCCTGGGCGCCGCCGCGGTGGTGGTTTTCGTCATACTCTACTACCTGATTCCGGGGTTCATCGCGATTATTGCGCTCAGCCTCGATGTGCTGCTCCTGCCGCTCGGAATGATGATCGCGGCCGGATTCATGGGGCTCTTTACCGGAGCCGGCACCTGGTCCGGTCCCATCGGTCTGCCGACTCTCACCCTCGCGGGAATAGCGGGAATCGTGCTTACGATCGGGATGGCGGTGGACGCCAACGTGTTGATCTTTGAGCGTATCCGGGAGGAACAGAAGGCCGGAAAACGATTTTCCAGCGCCGTGGACGCAGGATATGAAAAGGTTTTCAGCACGATTTTCGATGCGAACATCACGACGCTGCTGACCGCTATTATTCTGTTCTGGCAGGGCTCCGGCCCCATCCGTGGTTTCGCGATCACGCTGAGTGCCGGAATTATCGTCAGTATGTACGTGGCCCTGGTGGGCACTCGCATGATGTTCGATCTGTTGGGCTACTACACCAAAATCAGCTCGGTCAAGATGATGAGCTTTGTTAGTGGCACCTCGATTGACTTCCTGGGAAAACGGTTTATCGGCGCAGCGTTGTCCGCTTTGATCATTTTGGGATCGTGGTTCGTCTTCATCGGTAAGGGCGTGGACAATTTCGGGGTCGATTTCACCGGTGGGTCAGCCATCACCTACGAAGTTTCCAAGACGGGTGAGTTTGACCTGCAGGAGGTTCGTGCCTTCCTGGAATCGAGTGGGCTCAACGCGCAGCTTCAAACTCAAGAGGAAATGGTTGGCGAGAACGGCGAGGCTCCCGACAAATTTCTCGTCGCTAAGGTTCCGTTCGAGGAAGGGGAGCGCCTTGCCGAAGTGATGGAGAAATACGGCACGGAGACGGGAGGCGGCCTTCTGATGTACTCCCAGACCGAGAGTGTGGGGCCGCAGGTTGGCAAGGAGCTTCAGAAGCGCGGCATGAAGGCCATGATCTGGGCACTGGTGGGAATTGTGATCTACGTCACGGTTCGATTCGAATTTGGTTTTGCGATCGGTGCGATTGTCGCCCTGCTTCATGATGTGCTGGTCACCGTCGGAATTTATTGCCTGTTCGGACGGCAGTTAAGCCTGCCTATCGTGGCCGCGTTGCTGACGATCGTGGGGTATTCCGTTAACGACACGATCGTTATCTTTGACCGAATCAGGGAGGATTTGTCCCTGAATAAAGGAAAGCCGTATCGGGACGTGGCAAACATCGCGATCAATCGAACCCTTGGTCGTACGTTGTTGACCTCAGTTACTACGTTGTTGACCGTCGTTATGCTGCTTGTTTTCGGCGGCGGCGCAGTTAACGACTTTGCGCTCGCATTGTTGATCGGAATTTTGGTGGGTACTTATTCTTCGATTTTCGTCGCCACTCCTGTTACTTTGTTTTGGCGCAGGGGCGCGATGGCGAAGGCAGAACCTGCCGCTAAGTAGATGGGAGCGGGCCTGGCGCTGGGGGGGAAGAAGGGGAACAATTCGTTTTTTTCGTCGGCCGGGAGCTTTCTGAAGAAATCAGAGTACCTCCGGTTGGATCCGCGGGTGTATCTGCGAAACATGGCTCGGCGTACCATGAATACCAGCGCTGGTGTATAGTTTTTAATTGGACAGTTCGATGGAGAAACGTTGGAAAGAAATTGAATATGACCCGGGACTGGCAGAGGGGGTCGCGAATGACCTCAACTTGCCGATGCCGGTTGCGGGCGCTCTGATAGGCAGAGGGTTGTGCACTGTTGAGCAGATTGATCATTTCCTCCATCCCAGGCTAAGCCGGCTTTCGGATCCTTTCGGGCTTCCCGGCATGGAAGAGGCCGTCGTGCGACTGTGGGATGCGATTGACGCTGCCGAGATGATCGTGGTGTTTGGTGACTACGACGTTGATGGCGTTTCGAGCACCGCCCTGCTGGTATCCTTTCTCAGCGATCTTGGCGCAATTGTAAGCCCGTACCTGCCAAATCGAATGTTGGATGGATACGGCTTCAACAAGCCCATCCTGGAGCGCTGCGTCAGCGAGCTTCGGCCCAACCTGATTGTCACCGTCGACTGTGGTACGGGGTCGGTTGAAGCGGTGACCACTGCCAGTGAGGCAGGAATCGACGTCATCGTCACAGATCACCACGAGCCATCCGATGAAATCGCGGATGCTCTCGCGCTGGTTAACCCGAAGCTGGGTGGCCCCGAAGAAACCCGAATGCTTGCGGGTGTCGGCGTCGCCTTCAAACTTTGCCACGGCATGCTGAAGAAGGGGCGAGCCGATCAACGCGAGATTGCGGAATTGACGGACTTGAGGCCATACATGGACCTGGTCGCCTTGGGAACGGTCGCGGATATAGTTCCATTGGTTGGGGAGAATCGAATTCTCGCCCACTACGGATTGAAGCGCATGAGTACCCCCCGGTGTCTTGGCCTGAAGACGCTCATTGACATCGCCGGCATTAAAGATGATGTGCAGGCACACCACATTGGATTTCAGCTTGGCCCCCGGTTAAATGCCGCGGGACGAATGGGGGATGCACACGCGGCGCTTGAGCTGCTGTTGACCCAGGATGAGGACCGGGCCAAGAGTTTAGCAATGAAGCTGGATCATGCAAATCGCGAGAGGCAGGAAATCGAAAGCCGAATATCGAACGAAGCCCGCGCGGACGCGAATGCGAATTATGATCCGGAAGTCAGCTTTGCCCTGGTGATTGCGAAGGAAGGATGGCACCCCGGAGTGATCGGCATCGTGGCCAGTCGACTGGCGCAGCAATACCTCCGGCCGACAATCATCATCGGCATCGATGAAGATGGGGTAGGACGCGGTTCCTGCCGCAGTATCGAGGGATTTGATCTTGTTGCCGCCCTGACCCAATGCGACGAGTACCTGATTCAGTACGGTGGTCACACGATGGCGGCCGGCCTGGAAATCAAGCACGAGAATGTAGACGCTTTTCGCGAAGCATTCAACCGGGCTGCGATCGAAGCGCTTGCCGATAAAGAGCTGAGGCCGACCCAGCGAATCGACGCCTGGTTGGGGCTCGGAGAAATTGACAACTGGCTTTTTGACAGCCAGCAGGTGATTCGACCCTTCGGTCACAGCAACCCGTCTCCTGTATGGGCCTCCAGCGATCTTCGGGTGGTTCGGCACCGGGTTGTCGGCCGCGGACACTTGCAGATGACCGTTGCATCCGGCGGTGTGCAACTGGATGCCATCGGATTCGGGCTTGGAGAGCGCGAAGTGCCTGCCGGTCCGATCGATCTGGCATTTCAACTGAAGAAGAATTTTTACATGGGCCGGGAAACCCTTCGACTCGACATCCAGGACTTTCGGGCGGCACCTGAGTAGTAATATTCCGTGCCGGAGCTGGGGTTTCTTTTTTGTTTCCACGAAGCCGAGACTGAATTAAGGTTGCCAATCTGACCAATGTACTGCGCGATTGAACAAGAGTGAGTGCGATAACCGACAAAAGCGGAGATGTTTATATCAAAATGACCGGTGCGGACAGCGAAACGAAAGGCGCGGAGCTACATGTCGACGGCAAGGTTTTACCCCTCGACATTATCAAAGGCACAGCGAACGAGCGGGCGGTTGATATCCGTAAGCTACGCAACCAGACAGGGCTGATAACCTACGATCCGGGCTACGTGAATACCGGCGCCTGCCAGAGTGCGATTACGTTCGTAGACGGGGAGAAGGGCATTCTTCTTCACCGCGGTTATTCGATCGAGGATCTGGCCGCGAACTCAACCTTTCTCGATGTGGCATACCTCCTGATTTACGGAGAAATGCCGGACGAAAAGGTGCGGGCCGCATTTCTTGCCGGCATCACGGATAACATGCTGATCCCGCAGGATATGGTGCGGGCGCTTCGGGATTTTCCCGAAGGCAGCCACCCCATGTCGATCCTGTCGGCAATGATGGTTTCCCTGACAAATTTCTATCCGGAGCGGGCGGACGCGAGCGAAGAAGAGGCGCGTCTCACCGTGGCGCGGCTGCTCGGCAAAGTCATTACCATCGCCGCGTTTTCCTACAAAGTGTCGATCGGCGAACCCACCGTCTATCCCGAAGGCGGCAGGTCCTACGCAGACAATTTCCTCAACATGATGTTCTCTTCGCCGGTCCGGCCATTCGATTCGGATCCGGATGTCGTTCGAGCCATGGATCTGATTTTCATGCTTCACGCGGACCATGAACAAAACTGTTCCACCTCAACGGTCCGGCTTGTCGGCAGTTCCGGCGCCCGGCTCTATGCATCCGTATCCGCCGGGATCTGCGCACTGTGGGGACCCCTTCACGGAGGCGCAAATCAGCAAGTCATCGAGATGCTGGAAAATATTCAGCAGACCGGTCTCACGATCGACCAGGTGGTGGACCGCGCCATCAACGACAAGAGCTTCCGCCTCTTCGGGTTCGGGCACCGCGTTTACAAGGCGTACGACCCGCGCGCAAAGATTGCCAAACAAGCGTGCGAGGATGTGCTCAATAAGCTCGGCAAGAGCGACGCGCTGCTCGACATCGCAGTGGAATTGGAGCAGGCGGCGCTGGCGAACGAGTATTTCAAGAAGCGAAACTTGTACCCGAATGTTGATTTCTATACCGGAATTACGCTCCGGGCACTGGGACTGCCGACATCAATGTTTACCGTGATTTTTGCGATCGGACGGATGCCGGGATGGATCGCGCATTGGCTTGATCTCATGAACGACCCGGAACGCAAAATCGGCCGCCCCCGCCAAATTTACACCGGACCGTCGCAGCACACGTTTTCGTGAGCCGGCGTTCGTTCTATTTATCAGGATGCCGGCAATGGCTTCGAGGTTCTGCATACGGAGCATCATCACCGTTCTTTTCACGAGTTGCGCCGGCTTCGTGTTCAGTGAGGACCATACAAAGGATGCGATCATTGGCGCTGCCGGCGACAATCCGCCCGGCCACCAGGCGGTCGTCGCCGCCAGGGGCGGAAATACGCTGACCCTGTGGGCAGGCGGAGGCTCCGTGGAATACGAAGAGTCCGCCATGATTGATTCTGTCAACTCGGATTGGGACGGATCGTACGGCGAAATTGGCGGCAGATGGCGTCATGATTTCCGAAAAGGGAGCATCGGGGTCCTGGATCTTGCGTTCTGGAGTTCCACGAAAAAGACCGAAACCTGGCGCTATGGGAGCGAGGTCGTGCAGCGCAACGATTTGGAGGTAAACGGGTTTCAGATGGAGGGGTACATTGGAAAGGGATGGGCGAAACCGGATCACTACCAGGGTAGCGGATTGGTCGGCCTCGGTTTCTGGAGTCAGGACTTCGTCCGCACCAATTTCAGCGGTCCGATAGCAGACAGGCCGGGAAGCTCCGCGAACGTCGGCGAGCAGTATACGGTAGTTTCTTTTCTTCTCGCCGGTCACGGTTCCATGCCCATTTCCGACGCTTGGGACTTCGTCGCGCGCGGAAAATCAGGGTTTGTTTTTTTTAATGAAGCCGATAACGACCTCTTAGGATTCATCGAGGGGAGCGGAGGAATTACCTTGAAGGGATCTGCCGGAGTGAATTGGGAATTTCGCGAATCACAGAATCTGGGCGTGCTCTTGACCTATGAATTGCAGGATCTGGACGGGGACATGGAGCAGCGTACCTTCATAACCGAAGAAGGTCCGGTCGCCGGCGTAGTCGAGTGGCCGGATAACGAATTAACTCGCTTCGGCGTTGAAGTTATTTGGGCGGCTGAATTTTAGAAGGTTTCCGGATCGAGCGTCGTGTCAAAAAGACTACATCGTCGGGATTCCGAGCGTGAACAGCAGATCGAACTGAACTTTCTCGAGCGTGTTGCCAAGCGGATTCCCAAGGAGACCTGGGTCCTGAAACCGCTGGGAGACCTGTACACGCGGTGCGGTGAATTCGAAAAGGGCCTTCAAGTTGATTTGAACCTTACCCAGCTCTGCCCGCAGGAACCTGAAGTCTGGTACAATCTAGGCTGCAGTTTTGCCCTGCTGGAGCGCACCGCGGATGCAATTGTCGCGCTGCAGAAAGCAGTGGAGTTCGGTTACACGGACGCCGAGTATATGCGGAAGGACGAAGATCTCGCAACCATTCGGAATCAACCGGAATTCGAACGCCTCGTTCGCGGTCTGGAAGGGGACGGAGAGTAAAGCGGCAGTTCGTCCATGCGATTGGGAACCTTATCCGATACAGGACGGATGCAAATCGCGGTTGAGGGGCGTTATCTTCGTTGAATCGATAAGGATCGAGACAACGATTGGACAGAGATCCTGATAGAAATTGATCGCATGAACCAATGCCGGAAGGTTGAAGAGAGAATGAGCGTGCAGGACGTTTTCGCTCAGCCGCGATGAGTCCTGATGCCTATTTCTCTCTCGCGATGAAAGTACTGGCAACGATTAATGGTTCTGCGTTTTCGTCTCCCGATTCGGCGGAACAATCGGTACACGAAGACGGGGCACGATACGTAATGAAGGGTGACGCAAAATCGTTACCGTAGGGAGGGTGTGTTGGAGCATCCGAATCTTTGTCTGGATCTTTGTCCCGATCTTCGTCAATTCGATAAAGATGCAGGCTAGGTTTTGGAATTTGGTTTTCGGTTCTGTTGCAACCTGAATTCCCAAACCTAGTCCAAAACCAAATTCTCGTTGCAATGCTTGTCAATCCAGGCATACGGGCGTTGGTAGTCCCGAGCCAGAAACTGCCGCCGATCCTTTTCCGGAACTTTCAACGCTCCGGAGAGCCTAATGTGGGTCCAGGTTAGCCGAGTTTGCTCCAGCAGCAGGGGAACGCGCTCCTTCTCCAGAACCATTCCCCTGGAGTAAACAGCAAGAAATCTTCGCACTGACTCCAGTTCGAATTCGAATGGCATGGAAAGAGACCAGATGTCACCTCCGTCAATGGGCTTTGTGCGCGTGCCGCAAAACAGAATCAAAGCGCCGGCCAGATCGTAGATTGCCGGTTGCCTGCCAAGCCAGTCGTAGTCTACGAAGCATAATACTGCCGATCCTGAGAAGAGCATATTTGCGGGCTGAACATCTCCATGAACCAGGATCTGCGGTAGTGACTCGTATGTTCTCTGGTCAAGAATTCGAGAGGCTTTTTCAATCTGCTTCGCGTAGAAGCCGACGATGTCTCCGCATGCCGGCGCCAATTGATCTGCAATGTCCAACAATCGTTTTGGTGTTGTCTCTCCACGGGAGAATCCGCCGGGACGATATGACGGGTAAAAGTCCATCCCCGCCAGGTGAAATTCCGCCAACCGATTCGCGACCGACTCCAGTGCCGCGGTCGTCCCCGGATAGGGGTTACCATCGATCCATGGATAAGCTTCCCAGCACTCTTCACCTTCCGGAATCCAGGTTCCGCCTTCTCGAATTTCAAGCGGTGACAGCACTGGTGCTCCTTTCGATTTTAGATGCCGAATCGCATCGCGATCGAACTGGATCCATTCGGGATCGCAATAGTCCCTATGCCTGCGACGGAGGAAAAGAGAGCGCCCTTCGTCCTGAACATGGAAATTGGCATTCCGGGTTCCCCCCAAACGTCGATGGGCCACGGGTTCCCGAAGCCCGAATGCGTGCACGACACGAGATGGAATCTGTTCGTCGACTTTCGTACCTCGTTTACGAAGCAAACCGGTGGTCCGCCTTTTTCAAACAAGTGAGAAAATATGTGCCAGTCACATTATTGATATGGGTGGAATTGAATGTGCCAGTCATAATGTGCCGTTATGCGTCTCTGCATTGTTTGTTTTCTCTAAGTTTTTGTAGGATTCAGCAAGCTTATCCGGGTATGGACACCGACGCATGACCATGGAATGGCACATCCGGTGCTTAAAAACAATTTCGTAAGCAGCGAAGCGATCAGTCCCGCCACGTAAGAGGGCTTTTTGAAGCACGGGAAAAAACCAAGCAGGATGTAGACAAAAACAGGCACTTTTCGACAGGCCTCCTCCTGGTCTCAATACAGTCGAGCGGCGGCACACCGACAGAACAGGCGGCACACGATTTTCGTGTGTCGCCTTTTTGTTTCATCAATCCGACTATCCCACGTAGCATGCCCCCATGGATCGAGACCAAGATGTAAATTTGAGTGAGCTTTCCATGGTCGCAACTGCACTCGGAATCGGCTCGACGAAGCGTCACATTTTCTTGTGCTGTGATCAGACCAAGCCCAAGTGTTGCGCGAAGGAGATCGGACTGGCTTCCTGGGATTTCCTGAAGCACAGGCTTGAAGAACTCGGGCTTGCGCGGCGCGGAGATATTTACCGCTCTAAGGCCAACTGTCTTCGAATCTGCCAGGACGGGCCGATCGCGGTCGTATATCCGGACGGGGTATGGTATCATTCCTGCACTCCGGATGTATTAGAACGGATCATTCAGGAACATCTGATTTGCGGGGATCCGGTGCAGGAATTCGTGTTCGCCACGTCGGCCCTCTCGGGAGACGCAGCGTCGGTATTTCCCCCCCCACAAGCCTGACGATTCTCGTCCAATGCCCACAGGGAGCGCATGTCTCACCCCGAACAATCCAAGAAGTCGAATCCCGAAAGCGAGCCTGGAGAGGTCGACGTTGATTTCGTCTATTACATGTTTGATTGGGACGACAACATTCTTCACATGCCCACGAAGATTTACCTCGAGAAAAAGACGCCTGAGGGCTGGGTGCCCTACGAGGTCTCTACGGCGGAGTTTTCCCTGATCCGCGGCGACACGGAAAACTATCGCCCGATCGAGGAAGACTGGGACAAGGCATTCGAAGAGTTTTATGACATTGGAAGGCGAGGGGAGGCGGCGTTTCTCGAAGACACGATGGCGGCGCTCAAGCCGGTGATCAAAGATCGTGATCGGGGCGGGCCCAGCTTCCGTCGATTCAGGAAAGCGCTCATTGAGGGCAGGCTATTTGCCATCATCACCGCCCGAGCTCATTCGTCCATGTCCATTCGCCGGGGCGTCGAGTACTTCATTGAGATGATGCTCACCGACGAGGAAAAGCTGCGAATGATCGAAAATCTTCGCCGTTACAACCTTTTTTTCGGGGAGCGTGATGCTGAAATGGGCAACGAAGAAGTGCTCAACAAGTATTTGGATCTGAATCGCTATCGCGGAGTGACCTCACCCGAGTTTCAGAACCTCGTCGGGAAACAGATAGAGAGCGGGGCAGAGAGCCCGGCGGTTGCCAAGCAGTTCGCCATCCGGGATTTCGTGAAACACGTAATATCGCTGGTCCACGGCCGGGACAGTGAGGCGCCGATCAGTATCGGCTTCTCCGATGATGACGCTCACAATGTGGCGACGGTACAGGCCTTCATTGCGCAGGAACTATCCGCGGAGTTTCCAGACATCCGGTTTGTTGTCTATGACACTTCGGACCCGGATGTACCCCGGGGCCGAAAGACCGTGATCACCGGACAGCTCGAACTGGACCTGGATCACCTCCCCGACGATGCCTGACGTTGTAATTGAATTGATTCGGAACGGTCCTGCGACTATCCTCACCCTCCATGAAAACAAGCTCCAAGAAGTTTTTGCGAGAGTTGGTTGCGGCAGTCAGTCCCTCCGGTCACGAGGATGAAGTGGCGAAGGTATGGGACAAGGAAGCCCGCACGTTTACGGATCAGGTGATTCGCGACACACACGGCAATACCGATGCGGTGGTCAATAGGGGCGGCAGCCCCCGGATCATGCTGTCCGGTCACTACGACGAAATTGGGTTTCTGATCTCGCACATCGACGACGAGGGGTTTCTCTGGATTGTGCCGGTAGGAGGATGGGACCCGCAGATCGTGCAGGGCCAGCGCGCGGTGATTCGAGGCAAGAAGGGCCGCGTGGGCGGGGTCATCGGGAAGTGCCCGATCCACCTCTTAAAACCTGACGCTCGGAAGAGAGTCATGGAACTGGGTGAGATGTGGGTCGATATCGGCGCGAAAAACAGGAAAGAAGCGGAAAAATATGTAGAAGTAGGTGATCCGATCGTACTCGACCATCCTTTTGCCGAACTCGTGGGAGACCGCGCTGTTTCCCGAGCGATGGACAATCGGTCCGGCGCATTCGTGGTCTTGGAGGCCGCACGGCGCGCGGCTGCGATGAAAATTTCCGCGGAATTGCATGCGGTTGCGACCGTCCAGGAAGAAATCGGCCTTCGAGGCGCCAAGACCGCGGCCTACGGGATCGATCCGCTGGTGGGGATCGCGGTCGATGTGACGTTCGCCACGGACCAGCCGGGGATTGGTGATGCGGTGAAACGCGAGGGAAAAATCAAACTCGGGGAAGGTCCCGTCCTCACCCGGGGCCCGAACATAAATCAGAGGCTTTTCGATCTGATGGTGAAAACCGCGAAAGCGGAAAAAATCAAGATCCAGATCAACAGCGAACCGGGTGGAACCGGCACCGACGCCAATGTGCTCCAGTTAAGTCGCGCCGGCGTTGCGACAGCTCTCGTCGGCATCCCCAACCGCTACATGCACAGTCCCTGCGAAATGGTCAGCCTCAAAGATCTGGATGCCTGCGCGAACTTGATTGCCAGTACCTGCGCAAAGATAACCGCGCGAACCACGTTCATACCTTTTTAGTGCCAACGGGGATCAGGCGTTCACTTCGAACGCCCGAAACCGGTCCCGGAGACGGTTCGGCACGATTGCATGGAGGCGGACCCCGGTCTCTTCGTACTCCGTGTCCAGGACTTTCCCGATATCGTAAAGGGTTGACACCAGGTCGCTGCGACTGAGCGGGAAGGCGTATTCGTGCTGGGCCACTTCCAGGCGAAGCATATCGGCAAATTTATGACGAAGCGTGTCGAGGCCTTCACCGGTCTTGGCCGAGACATCAACGGCCTCGGGAAAGCGATGATGGAATGCGGCAAGAAGACCGCGATCCTCTACGAGGTCAATCTTGTTGATCACCGTAATCATTTTCTCCCGATCAGCACCCAGCTCTTCCAGCACCTGCATCGTCGTGTCATAAAACTCCATGGCGTGCGATTGGCTCGCATCGATGACATGCACGCGAAAATCGGCCAGCACCGCTTCTTCCAAGGTTGCCTTGAATGCTTCCACGAGACCGTGGGGAAGCCGGCGCACGAATCCTACCGTGTCCGTGAGCAGCAAGGATTGCCCATCGGGAAGGCGGACCTTTCGGGTCGTGGTGTCCAGGGTTGCAAAGAGCTTGTCCTCCACCAGTACATCCGCACCGGTAAGGCTGCGCAACATGGACGATTTGCCGGCGTTGGTGTAACCAACGATTGCCGCATGGGATAAGGGCACCTTCGTACGCTCTTTTCGTTGCGTGGCTCTACGCTTGCGTACCGCGGCGAGATCTGTCCGAAGCCGGTCGATACGCCTGCGAACGATGCGCCGGTCCACTTCCAATTGCGTTTCCCCTTCACCGCGCAAACCTGTTCCGCCGCTCCCGCTCTGCCGATTGAGGTGAGTCCAGGCGCGGGTGAGCCGGGGCAGGCTATACTCCATTTGCGCGAGCTCGACTTGCAGGCTCGCCTCCTTGGTTATTGCGCGCTGCGCGAAAATGTCGAGGATGACTTCCTCCCGATCGATGACGCACACACCGGACAGGCTTTCCCAGTTACGCTGTTGACTCGGGGCGAGGTCGTTGTCGATTACGATGACGTCGGCATCGATTTCGCGGGCTCTCTCGGCAATCTCGTCGGCCTTTCCACCCGTTGCCAGTAGCCGCGAATGCGGCTTGGAGCAGGTGACAAGCATACGATCCTTCACAGGAATACCAAGCGTCGCGACCAGTTCCTCTAGCTCTTCGAGAAGGCTGTCGGACTCCGCCCGATCGTCCCGCTTGAAATGGAAGCCCGCCAGAAGCGCGCGCTCGACCATTTTCGGTTTTTCTCTTACATCAAACAAAGTGTGAACAATGCGGGCTAAGCAGGAAAAAGTTCAGCGGGAATTCTCCGCCGACCTGCATAATTCTCTTCGTATAAATGGTAATAGGCCACTTCAGGATCATCACTCTTCCAGCAGAGCAGCACCGGTTGACCGCTGATCTTGCCCGGGAATGTAACATGCCCGACCCCGAATCCCCAGTCTTTATAGGTGCATCCAAGATCGGCAAGTTCGGCAATGTACTCCTCCAACCTGTCGGAGAGACGCTTGTACTTCGCAACCAGCGACGCATCGGGACTCCGGCACCTGCCGATGGCACGCATTTTGCGGCCGGCATCCATGATATCGTCCACAATCCGTTTGATCAGGGGTAGCATGAGGTTGGCTTCCGACGGCGTGAAGCACTTTTCATAGACAGGGATTGTATTCATTAGGCACTCTTCCCATTACACAATTCTTGGAAGAAATTAGCACAGAATTTTCGAGATTGCAAGACAAAAGGGAAGTGTGGAAACTTTTGAAATAACATGTCCTTATTGCTGGCAAATGATCTCAATATTCTGCGAGCCAGTGCAGGAAGGAGGCAACGAATTCACGTATGATTGTGAAGTTTGCTGTCGACCGATTCGAGTGGCACTGGTGCAGGATGATCGCGGGGAATGGTCGGTTACAGCCGATCCGGAATAGGAGGCGAGATGAGCGTTGAAGTAACCAGGTTGGAGTTGCAGGAGGTGCGGCTGCTCAAGCCGGCTGCGCATGAAGACGAGAGAGGGCATTTTATGGAATTGTTTCGCGACGACGGCTACGCGAAACTTGGCGTAAAGGGACCCTTTCTACAAGACAACCTCTCGCATTCGCGCCGCAATGTCCTCCGTGGACTCCACTACCAGTACCCAACGGGCCAGGGCAAACTGATTACCTGCGTCCGGGGAACTGTTCAGGATGTTGCCGTTGATGTCCGGCGCGGATCACCTTTTTTTGGAAAGTGGGTGTGCGTCGAATTATCCGAAGAGAATCATCACCAACTCTATATACCACCGGGATTTGCTCACGGGTTTTCCGTGATGAGCGACGTGGCCGATCTCATTTACAAGTGCACCGGGACCTACGTTCCGGCTGAAGATCGTGGCGTGCACTGGGCGGACGCGGATCTGGCAGTCGATTGGAGTGTGTCGAATCCGATAATTTCGGAAAAGGACGCGGGACTTCCATTTCTCAAAGACGTTCCCGGGAATTTGCTGCCAAATTATGAAGACAGGGACTGAATCCGGATCGATGCGAAACGGCCGATCAAAAGGGCCTCTTCTCACCCTGCTGCTGCTATGCGTCCTGTCCTCCGGATGCGTATACCTCCGGCTGCTAAAATTTCGACAACAACTCGTAGACTTCGACGACAATTTTACGTTGGCCCATTCGCCGGGAGCATATATTGAGATGGCGAATCCAGTCCTGAAACCTGGCGACCTGCGCTGGCTGACCGGAATTGAAGGTGTGGTCTCACGTTCCCCAAATGGGATGGAGATGAGGGAATACCGGTTCCTGAAGATCAGTGCGCCGGACGGTGACCTGCCAAAACATCAGGAAGTCTGGATGAACTCGGGTTTCGTTAAAGGGCGACTTCAAAGCGTGGAGTTTCCAGAGACCTTTAACGAGATCTTCAACCACGAGATGCTTCGCCGCGCCTTTCACGGCGCGGATAAAGGGGCGGTGGATGAGTCGGATAAAGCCACGGGCTGGGCCCTTCACAAAGATCTGGTTATTCCTGACCGTGCGAAAATCTATCGTCTGCTGGGACTGCCCTCTGCGATTACCACGGGTCTGGTGCACGATGAGTTGGTCTACAAGTTCCATCGTCCGCCGATGTCCGAATCAGTGCCGGCGGAGCCCGACATATGGTTTCGATTCTTTTATGACCGCAAGGGAGGGAAAATGAGTAGCGCTACCGTCCAAGTAGGCTGGTTGCAGATTATCGTACGAAAATGGGAGGATGGACAGTACGGGGTTAGAATCCGCCGCGGAAAGTACGAGTCCCCGTAATTCGAGATTCTACCTGATTTCTCTCCGTGGACTCCATGTCTCCATGGTAGAAGAATGGTTGTAGGCAAGACCGACTCATTTCACGATTTGTTTTTGACCCCATGCTGATCGACAAAACCATTCGCTTGTTCCTCGACGGAATCGGAAAACGTGAGGAATACGAGTTTTACCTGCATAAGTTTCAGGCTCCAGACCGACCGGCGTTTGCGCTCATCCTGCCGGATATAGATAGTCTTCGGCAAGGCGCGGACGTATTGATGTTCGATCTTCAATTTCTTCTCCAACTTGACCTTCTTCCGGTCGTCGCGCTGGTCGGTCCCGACGCGAGTGAAATGTCGAGCCTGCTGGCTGCACTGGGAGGGAGTTGCGATGTGATCGAGGACGCGACGCATGCTGACAATGCGTCTAGAATCAGGTGGATTCAGAAGTGCGCCGAGAGGAGGCGTGTCCCGGTGCTTCGCTTGCAGGGGGAGTTTCCGGAAGTGCTTACGCCGCTGGTGCCGGACATCGCGCGCCGTGTGCACCTCGTCCGCTCGGCGGGGTGGTTGCGGAGCGACGACGGAGAACCAATCTACCACTACTACACCCGTCGAAAGAATGACGATGCTGTTCATCCCGATGACGCGTGCCTTGCAAAGGTCTGTCACGCTCTTGTAGAGCATGCCGCCGATATCCATTTGTCCCTGACCTCACCTTTGCATTTGTTAGAGGAACTCTTTACGGTGAAGGGCGCCGGAACCGTTGTTCGCCGGGGCAGTGAGTTTTTTCGCGCAACCCATCGTCAGGATGTGGATGAAGTGATGCTTGCCAACCTGCTTCAGGACAGCTTCGGAAAAGAAATCGATAATTTCGACTTCTTTGACTCCGCAAGTGATTTTCTAGTCGAATCAGGATACCGGGCCGCCGCTCTTCTCGAAACGCATAAAATCGGATCGTTTCTCTCAAAATTCGCGGTAGGCGCAGAAGCGAGAGGAGAAGGCCTTGCGCAAGAGTTGTGGAATGAAGTGGTCTCTCGTCACGCGAAGATCTTCTGGCGCTCCAGGATTAACAACCCGATTAACCAATGGTACCGCAAGAAGGCGGATGGTCGACACACGTTGCCGGATTGGTTGGTTTTCTGGCGGGGGATTCCGCCCGAGGACATTCCGATCACAATAGACGTATGCCGCTCCCGGTCGCCGGATTTTAAGGAGACGGTAAATTGAATCCGTAAAGGGACCTGGTATTCTACGTGCATGAACATTACACCCAAACAACTTCAACTCGGCCGGTTCTGGAAGAAGTACCTGCGACTTACGCGTGCCGGGGTCCCGACCCTGGATGCGCTGGAAATCATTGCCAGGGAAGAGAGTTCGACGGACTTCAAGAGCGTCATCGAGGCGATGCAGTCGGCGATGGAAGAGGGGAATTTGCTGAGCGAAGTAATGGTTGCGCATCCCGCACTCTTTTCCCTGTCTTCGCTCGAGATGGTCCGAACCGCGGAAAAAGGCGGCCAATGGGATATCGTGGTGGAGGAACTCGCCGATGGGTATCTGGAAGGTACTTTTGAATGACGGAATGTCCTTTTCCGGAATACGCGATTTCGGCCTCTGCATTTTTCTCTGTTTCCCCGTAGCCGCTCAAGGGGATCCCGCGCAGGAACCTGCAGGCCACCGGATCTTTTTTTCTGCATCCGGGACCCGCGTGCCGGTGGGTGATACCCGGATGATTGCAGTCCAGGTTGATTCGCCGCCAATGGAGGATTTGTTGCTGCCGGCGACGGGCGACCGTGCCGGGGTGTTGGAAATCCTTCAGGTGCCCGAAATTCTCGCAGGTCATTCAATGGGGTTCATGCGAGTGCGAGGCCTGAAGACTGGCTCGACCACAATCCACACCGGCCATGCCCAACTCGATGTCACGGTGTACCGTCATCGACGGATCGATCCACCCGCCAATGAGTTTCCGGTGATTCTCAGTCCGCCCAACGGAGCGTTCTTATGGGGAGATGTCACTGCCGCAGTCGAAGTTTTTCGAGATCCGAGATCTTCCGCCGGCACAATTGCTCCTGTTGTCCTGGAAGCTCTGGGTACCCGAGTTTTCGAAGCGGCCGGGGAAAGCCCCCCGGGGGAAGGCCCTTTCGTCCGGACTACATTTTCCATCACCGAGTCACTCCTGCCGCCGGGTTCCGCCACTTTCATTGCCCGGGCAGGCGTTGCCGATGGCGGATCAATTGATAGTCATCCTCTGCTGGTTGAGGTGGGACAAGTGCACAAGCCCGAAGTCAACGTCGAGGCGGAGTTGTACTCGACGACGCCAAGGCCCGAGTCGCTCCGCTACCGAAAAGATCCGTCCGTCGTAATTCATCCGGAGGCGTCTCGAAACAAGTGTGTGGCAATTCGGGATGAGTCCCAGGCACTGACCATAGAGTGCGATCTCAAGATCAACGGGCAATACCAGGTCATGGCGCGAGTACGCGGGGAAGCGGGCGGCGCGGCGTATCCCACGCTCGGCCTTTTGGTCAACGACGAAGAAGATCCCACCGCGGTGGTCCGTATTTTCGGCAGCAGCTGGCATCGCATTCCAATGGGTCGGCCATTTCCTCTCCGCGCCGGGGTGAACCGTTTGACTTTCGTGTTTCTCAATGAATTCGAGGTGCCCGAGCTATCGGACCGTAATCTCTATATCGATACCATCGAACTCGCCCGCGTTCGCACCCTGGTTCCTCTCCGGGACTTTCCAGAAACTGCTGCGTCCCGGGAGATGGACATGGGCGCCGCCATGAATTCGGACAATGCCGACATGATTCCTGGATACGGCCCTGGTCCGCTTCGCATTGCTTTGCGGAACGTAATCCACGGCAGAAAAGTTGCAGGAACATTTCAGGTAGAGGCCCGCGTGTGGTGGAACCGAATCGCCGAGGAGCGCCCGCCCCGAGTCTACCTGCTGCTGAATGGAGAGAGCGTGACACAGATCCGTGCGGTAGCTCCTGTTTTTACAATCAGAAAGAGCCAGCTGGCCGCGGGTGCGAACAGCGTTCAACTTCAAGCCGTTGCGGATAACGGAGACTCCGTGTTTACGCCGGTGCAGACTGTTTGGCTGGAAAGTGACCGCCCGCCGCCGGCTCCCGGCGGCGCCGGCCATCTCTTCACCGTTTGGGATAAACGCTGGATCTCCGGGATGTCCGGCCTGATTCGGAAGACCGGGCAAGGCACGTGGCTCGATTCGGTGCTTTTGAGGGATGGTTCGCAGTGTGTCCTTCTGCTGCCCGACGAATTGGAAGGCGATTATGAACTCGCTGTCGATTCATCAGGAAATAAGGACAACATGATCGAGTTGCGGATCACCCTGAAATCGCCCGGCAAAATTCGATCGAAAAAATTCGCCCCTCCGCTCCCCTCCGGCGGGTTGATCCCGGTTGGCCGTGTCGCAGTACATCGCGGACGAGCCGAGATTCATCTCGCCGCTTCACGAACGGAGCGTTGGAACGGAGAGGAAGAGGCTTCCTGCGAATTCCGATCGATTCTGCTGACTCCCGTCTACAGGGAGCGTGACGTATTACCGCCGGAAGTGGTCGTCCTCTACCCGCCGGCGGACCATCGCGTTTCCGGCGCCGATGCCGTGGTTGCCTGGATTCAGGATGAAACGAATTTGCAATCCGTGGATTTGATTGTCGATGATGAGCCGCAGTTTCTAGATGTGATTCCAGAAAATCAACTTGGCTTACTGGTGCTGCCTGTTCTTGCCAGATCATTGAAGCCGGGCCGCCACGAATTCCAGGTTCGGGCATGGGACGACTCGGGCAACCACCAGGTGTCCGCACCACAGAGCTTCGTCGTCGAACCGGTTGAGTCTACCCGCCGGGGAAAATATCAGCGGGCAATCCGCCTCCTGAATCGCTTCGGGTACGGACCGGAGCCCCGGGCACTTGCCGCGATTCTGACTCAGGGTGAAAAGTCCTGGCTGACGTCCAGCTTGCAGAGCTCGTTTCGCTCTCCGGATGAGCGGACTCTCAACGCGTATCTTCTCGCGGCATATCCCGACAGCGGGAGCCGCAGTCATATCGAGCACCGTGTCGCTGAGCAACTCATGCGCACGGACAATCCGGCCCGGATGCGTTTTGTCATGTGGCTGGAAAACCACTTTTCCACCTGGATTCAGAAGATCGGTCCAGCCTCCAAATGGGATGAACACGTCCGGTTCTGCATCCGGGGCGCATCCCCATTTACCGAATTGCTTTATGCATCGGCCACAAGTCCGGCAATGCTTTACTACTTGGATCAGAACCGGAGTTTTCGGGGACAGATCAATGAGAACTACGCACGGGAAATTATGGAACTGCATACGCTGGGCGTGGATGGGGGATATTCGCAGACCGACGTGACCGAACTGGCGAAGTTGCTCACTGGATGGACCGTGGCCGACGAAGCGGATCCCGCGCGGCCGGGACACAGTTTGGTCAGAACATTTCGCTTCGACCCCAACTTGAACCATGGTGAAGAGCGGATTGTCGTGGGAAAACGATTCAGCCCGGCGCCGCAGGAAAACCGGTTTGACCGTATTCGTCAGGCATTGGAAGTTTTGAGTGCTCACCCGAGCACCGCTTTATTCGTGTGCGGAAAATTGATCGAGCATTACGTTCAGGTTCCCGCGCAGGAGACGATGCGGGAAGACCTGGCGGAAGTTTTTACGGCATCCGGAGGAGACATGGTCGCGGTGATGGCGGCCATGGCGGCGCGCCACGAGTTTTGGGATGATGAACTGCCGGCAAAATTCACCACCCCTCTTGATTTCGGCGTTCACCTGGCCCGTATGTCGTCTAGCGCGGATCCATCCGAGTTGAACCGGTTTCTCGGATTAAGCGGGATGCTTCTGTTTGGATGTCCCACGCCGGATGGATATCCGGAAGCGCCGGGAGAGTATGCGGATACCAACGCGTTTCTTCAGAGATGGAACCACAGCCAGGCTGGTCAAAAAGGTCTTGCATCCATCATTCCAAATTCCTGGCGCAACGAACGAAGATTCCAAAGCAGGTTGGAACAGCAAAGATTAATCGACCTGGCCGCGATTCGAATGACAGGCACTCTACTGGGCAAGCGGTCCAACGAGGCAGCCCTGCTGGCCGTATCCGCGGCCACCGGCTCGCCCGACGAGCGCGCGGAGCAACTGGCTGCGTTGATTGGATACCTGCCGGAAATGCATCTTCGGTGATGAAGGCCAGCCTACCATAGCTTGGGCTACCGAGGATCGGATGATATCGATTTGTGCGGACTCGGGGGTTTAAACTTGCGGCCTTGCGGGGTATGCTTCGTACATGAAACACACCCGCCGCTTCTTTCTGAAGACCACCGGCGCGCTCGCAGCATATACGGGCATTGCTCCGTTGGATCTCGTGAGGGGAATGGAACAGGTCGAGGATCAGCCTGTAGCGGCCGGGAAAACGCTGGTCGTCATCTTTTTGAGGGGGGGGATGGACGGACTGAATTTCATCATTCCGTTTGGAGATGCCGACTACTACAATCTTCGAAGTTCCATTGCAATCGCGCAACCGGATTCGGGCCCGGATGCTGCATTGGATCTGGACGGATTCTTTGCGTTACATCCCCGCGCCGCCGCACTCAACCCGATGTTTGAAAGCAATCTTGCGGTGGCGCTGCAGGCGGTAGGGTACGACAGGAATACCCGATCTCATTTCGCGGAACAGGACACCTGGGAAACGGGTGTTATTGGAAATACGATCAATTCCGACGGTTGGCTCAACCGCCACCTGCTCACATCTAAAGGACACGGACCCATCCGCGCCGTTTCAATCGGGAATACGCTGCCCCGCATTCTCCAGGGAAACGCCCCCGCCCATGCGATTCGCGGTCTGACCGACATCAAGCTACCGGGCGCGTCGGGCCAGCAGGAAACCATCGCCGCGGCGCTGGAACACGCGTATACGCGAACGCCGGAAGATCACGTCGATCCGGCCATGGACCTATTATCGCAGACCGGCCTCGATACCCTCTCTGCGATTCGGCAGTTGCGGGCCGTGTCCCGGAAACCCTATAACCCGAAAGTTCCATATCCGGGTGGCCGATTGGGGAACAGCCTTCGTGAAGTGGCTCGGTTGATCAAGGCAGACGTCGGACTTGAAGTTGCGGAGGTCGACTACGGTGGGTGGGATACACATAACAATCAAGGTGGGATCGGCGGCGCGTTCGGGAACCTGGTGCAAGGGCTTGCCGATGCGGTTCGCGCTTTCACGTTGGATCTGGAAGACCGGATGGATGATATCTTACTTCTCACATTAAGCGATTTTGGCCGAACCGCCCGCGAGAACGGAAGTTCGGGGACAGACCATGGATGGGCCAACTGCATGCTTGCAGTTGGCGGCTTGGTGCAGAAGGCGGAGACGGACAAGGCGAGACGCGTGGTCGGCCGGTGGCCCGGCCTGGCGCCGGCTCGGTTGAACCAGGGTCGTGATTTGTTACATACGACTGACTTCCGCGATGTACTCGGGGAGGTGGTCAGGGAGCATCTTGGTAATCCGAATCTCACCACGGTGCTGCCGGATCACGAATTCAAGCCGGTGGGTCTGGTTGTGTGACTGCATTGCTTGTGACACGCAGGCCCGGATGGTGATAGATTTCCACCGACGATGAAAAAATCCGAAACCATCCAAAGGGTGTCTGTACACGGGGGTCACAGCGGTGAGTTTTGCAGTCACGCGGTGGACTCGTTGGAAGAGATCGTGCAGGCCTATATCCGCGGGGGATTTGCGTGGGTCGGCATTACAGAACACATGCCCCCGACCGAGGATCGGTTCGTTTATCCCGACGAGCGTTCAGCGGGCCTGGATACAGCCGCACTTCAGGATCGGTTCGGGCGCTATTTTACAACCTGCAGAGCGCTCAAGGCTGCGTATCGGGACCAGGTTGAAATCTTCGCCGGATTCGAAACCGAATGGTACCCGGGCGCCGCGGAGTACGTGAAGGAATTGATCCAGCAATACGCCCCCGATTATATCGTTGGCTCGCTCCACCATGTCGCCGGCCGCGAGTTGGATACATCGCCGGAAGACTACGCCGCCGCCGCTGCCGCGCTGGGAGGAGTCGATTCACTGTATGATCGATACTTCGACGAGCAGTACGAACTGATCGACTGCCTGCAACCGGCGGTGATCGGGCACTTCGACCTGGTGAGAATTTTTGATTCCGATTACGTCTCCCGACTTCAAAATCCTGCGCTACGCGCGAAAATCACCCGCAACCTGGCTCGAATCAAGGAGCGGAACCTGGTCCTGGATTTCAATCTTGCCGGGTACGACAAACCAGGAGACGAACCGTATCCCTCGGAATCGATTCTGGCAGAGGCCGTTGAGCTGGGCATCGCCCTGGTTCCAGGCGACGATTCTCACGGAACGGCGAGCGTAGGTCGGCACTGGGAGAAGGGAATTGAGGTTTTGAAATGCAGGAACGCGAATCTGGCCTGGAAACTTCCGGGCCGTTCCCGGTCAAACAAAACTACGTAGTATGCTGTATAGTGTTTTCATTCGTGCCCTTGCCGCCGCCATTCGTCGAGGACGTTGAGGGCGGATTGAAAATGTTCGATCGGCGTCTTGTTTTCCCATGTTTCGAATCGGCTGAAGGTGTTGTCGCCTCCGTCCGCGGTCGGCCCGCCCGCCCGCTCGAATGGGCCGGCGATGCCCGCCATCCAGCCGTCTTTTGCGGCCCAGTGCGGTTCGGAGACGCGAAAGCGGAACAGAAAATACTCAACCGGGCCGACGCCATTGTTATCGACGGTAAAGGTATCCATCAACTGGATTTCGTCCGGCACGCGTCCCAGCTCGCTGGGGTAGGACAGCCAATGCGATAAGTCCGATTCCGCCAGCGACATTTGGTTCTCATGGCGGTCGGGGTAGAGATCCAGGCGTGTCCGTTTCCGCAGTTCTTTATAAAGAACGCCCAGGGTAGCGGGATGGTCCGCAATGTTGTCGATAACGGTTTGCCGGATTTTTCCCCGGTGACCAAGGAGGGGCAGCACTGCGTAGCACCGGAGGTGCGGATCCGGAGAGTCGATGGTCTCGTAGAGAGCGCCTCGCACGTTGTCCAGGGGTTGATACTCCATGACGTCGAGGAGCAGGATGGCGCGATCGCGCTCCGCCATGTAGGCCGTCTCATGAATCCAACCCGGACCTTCAGGCTTCTGGAAGTCGCGTATAGTTTCCAGCTGTTCCTTGAAGTCAAATATGAGTGTTTCAGTCAACTTTTCCGCTCCCATCTCGGATGCATATCCCGCCTCGCGCAGCGACTTGCAAAGAGCCCAGATCTTCCAGCGAAGCCTCGGATTCGCCGTGCATTCGAAGAGTGCAGGAAAGAGCACGTCGGCGTACCGGGGAAACTCGTCGTAGTCGCCCGTGCGCAACTCAGGAGGTTCTTCCATCTCCGCGCACTGTTTCACCAGCTCTACAAAAAGAACTGCGGCGTCGCGCGTTTCAATGGTGGCCAGAAAGTCGAGCCCTGCACTTTTCCCGGGATGGGTCCACGTATCGAACCTTTGCCGGATCGCGGGAACGGACATCGGAGAATATTGCTGGGCGGCAAGATTGATCAGCCGAACTTGCGGGCTGTTTTCCTGACTATTCATCAACTGCGGGTAGGGTTTGACGGACAACTTGACCAGCTCAAGGGCACCTTGACGCTGATCCCTTCGTCGGAAAATCTGTCCAGAGTCTCATACGCTGTTTCCCTGGATGATTCGCTTTCCATCGCAAGTGCGTCCCCGAGAGCGGCCAGTTCAACCAGTTGTTTCTTTTCGATCTCGAAGGTTGCCCGAAGTGAGCGGAGATAACTTTTGGCTTCAGCCGCATCGGGGCAGCGCTTAACTCCTTTTTCGAGGCTGGTGATGGCCAATTCCAGCTCCCCGGTATTCTCATGCAGGGCGGTGAGATTCCAGTACCCGTCAATTTCATCCGGATATTTTCGAATGAAGTGCTGAAATTCGGGCTTCGCTGATTCGTAGGCTCCCTCGTCGAGATCGGCAATGGCATTTTCCAGGCGCGGGATTCGTTGGTCACGTAACCGATGAGCGTACCTGCGCCGAGAAGTACGACGAGAATCAGGCAGGAGGCCGACACGCATGCGATCGGCAGTCCTCCTGGTGCGCGTTTCCCCCCCGCGGATTCGTGGGCTCGAAAATCGCGCAGCCCCTGTATTCCGACAAAGACGGCTATGATCGTATTGATCAGGAGGTTGACGAGCAGAGGAATGTATACTTCCGGTACGATCCAGAGCAGGGTTTCCAAAGCCAAGAATCCCAGAACCGACCCGATGATCCATGTTTTTCGGCGCCGCGGTTGTCCCATTCGGCCGTAGTTGATTCCCTGCATCACCCCGGAAAAAACAAAGGACGTGAGGATCCCGATCCACAGCAAACACTTTGGGCTCCACAACGGGTAGTGGGGTGGGGGACCGCCTCTTTCCGGGTCGGCCGATGGAGGCGGAAGTGATATCTGCATCGTGTCCATTCCCGATTGTCTGTTTGTTATATCAATTCCGCAAAGACCGCGTCGCTGACGAAGAGGCCCTTTTCCGTCAGCCTCAACCGGTCGCCGCGTTGTTCGAGAAATCCGTCCCGCTCGAGGGCTCGCACATGTCCCCCGCAGAGTTCTCCAATCTCATACCCCGTTGTTTCAAAAAACCCCGCCGTGGAAACTCCGTCAATACGACGAAGGGAGAATACCAGTGTTTCCCTCGCCCTCGTTTCGGGGTCGAGACGTTCTTCAAAATTTCGGGCAGATTCGCCTCGAGCCAGCATGTCGCAATACTTCCGGATCCCCCGCACATTTTCATAGCGGGATCCATGCCAATTGGATGCCGCGGATGGGCCCACGCCGATGTATTCACCATCCCCCCAGTAGAGAAGATTGTGCCGGCATTCGAACCCGGGTTTAGCAAAGTTGGAGATCTCGTACTGGCGGTAACCCGCTCTCTCGTACGTTTCACGAACCAGGCTGTATTGGCTCAGCGAGTCCTCGTCCGGAGTTTCTCGAACATACCCTCGCTTGCGCAGGTCATCCAACGGGGTTCCCGGCTCGAACATCAGGCAGTAACAACTTGCATGGGAAGGGTTCAATTCGACGATCTGCTCAAGATCCCGCCTGAGGATCTCTTCTGAAGATCCGGGTATGCCGAAGATGAGATCCAGATTCAGATTGGATATGCCGGCGTCGCGAAGCATCTTTACTGCATCGTGAGCATCCTCGCCGGAGTGGATGCGGCCCAGAAATTCCAGATTCTTGTGATGGAACGATTGGACACCGATGGAGACGCGATTAACGCCGTGGGATACCATCAGTTCCGCTTTTTTTTGAGTAAGCGTTCCAGGATTCGCTTCACAAGTCCACTCGGCGACCTTGTCGGTATTTACAGCCGATGAAATCATCAGCAGCAGTCTTTGGAAATCGGAATCCGCAAGTTCCGTTGGCGTGCCGCCCCCAATGAAAATTGTACGAGGTTGAAATTCGGAAGGAAGATTCCCAAGCTCCGATTTCAGGGCTCGCAACAGCCGGTCCGCATCGGGTGACGAGGCATGCGCCAACCGGGTTGCAATCGACTCCGTGGAACTCTCCACCGAATAGAAATCGCAATAGATGCACTTTCGAACACAAAATGGAATATGGATGTAAAGCCCTGCCATTTCATAAACTGTACAGAATCATTTGGTTTTTGCCACTTCACTCTCCCAGGTCGGATCCATTTTTACTGCTAAGTTCATTATGTTTGAGAAAATTCTAACCAAATTAGGCAAACTTCGATCAGTCACCACCGGTGATGAGCACAAAATCATCGGCTGTGCCGCGTGCGGACAGGATCGAGGGGCCAAGGGGCAGCAGCTCCGAAGGTGTCCCCGTCCAGATCGATCGTTCCGGCATCGTCCAGTTGATCGTGCTGCGTCCCGGTAGTCAGGCCCCCCGGTCCCATCACCGTGGCAAGGAGGAGTTTGACCTGCTGGATGTGAAGCAGGCGAAACGTTCGAAGGATCTGGAAGTGGAAAACACGGGTCTGAAGAGGATCGTAGCGGATCAGGTGCTTGAAGATTGACGATGGGAATACAATCAAATGCGACCCCATAAAAGCCTCGGGTTAGAAACGCCCAAAAGCTTCGCCAGGACGCACCCAGACGGACGCTCCGGTCGGGCTACGCCCTCCCTGCGCCCCGGCCTTGACAATACATTTATACTGGAGTGTTCTTCAACCTGTAACCTGGTGCCTGGACGAACATAACTACTGGACCAGTTCGGTGAGCCCGGCCAGGATTTGGTTTTCCATTTCGCCTGGAACAATGCTCTTATGGCGTCCCAAGTCATGCCTTGCATTTCTGTTGGAAAACCCCTCTTGCTTCAGCTGCTTTCTTATATGCTTCCGCATAAATTCCATATGTTCCGCCCCTGCCGTGCGGCAAATCCTAGTGGACACAAAAGATTCTGGCAAGGGGTTCCTGAACCCCTCAGAAATAAGGGATATCGTCCGTGTCTACCCGGCTGGCTAGGTACACAATTGCATGGTAGGATCGTTCTTGGCATGACTATAGTAGTCCCTGCTATGTACTTTGGGCATGGACTCCATGTGGGAACCCGGCCGACGGACCCGTTCCCCATCGGCAGATATCCCTTGTTCAAACGTGCCAATTTAAGCCCGCGAAGTGTATCTGTTGCAAGAAATGAGAAAGACAAGGTCACAGGCATTGAGGTGAAGGCAGCCGTGTTGAAGCCGAACGGAAAGAAAGACGCACGACTTGTATACTCTCGCCTGCAAAAGCATCGAATGAAGAAAATCGGCGAAGCCGCTTTCGGTGCCAGCAGGGAGCTGCGATGGATCAGCGTTACTTCTCTATGGTTAAACCTGTGCCAAATTTGTCATACTGCATAGACGCGGACGGGTTCTTTCACGCGGAGCGAAAACCGTGTGGGGAACAGAAATCGGAAGAAGCAAAATGACGCTTGGAAAATTACGATCGAGCAGTTCGGCCTTGGCCCGATCCTGGGTATTTGCGACGGGTGCTTTCGGCCTAATTCTCACACCGGGTGAGATTCAGGCACAGACGGGCAATTTCAACTACCGCAATGGCCATGATGACGGGGCGGGCGTCTACGCGGGAGCCGTGGATACCAATATTCGAGTGGCTGCCCCCAACACCAACTCCAAAGCTGCGCACTACCTATGGGTCGATGGTGCCCCTCCGACCCAACAGTTGCTGATCCGCTTCGACGACATCGTGGGGTCCGGCCCGGGACAGATCCCGCCCGGCGCCTCGATCGCCGCGGCGAAATTGGTTCTGGCGACAAGCGATGCGCCCGGTTCGGACAGCGTCGCCTCTCATTCGGCCAGGATGCTATTGCAGGCGTGGAACGGCGCGACGCTCACATGGAACTCCGCCTTCGGCGGGGACGGCATACAATCCGATGACGTTGAGGCCTCGGCTTCCGTGCTCGACACCACGATTCCTGTCGCAGCGGATTCAACGCTGAGTCTCGATGTCACCGACGCAGTGCAGAACTGGGTTTCTGGAGCGCCGAATCATGGCATCGTCCTGCTGCCCGGAGGTGGAGACGCTCTCGGTGTCCGCACCTCCGAGGACATCGATCTGAGTAAGCGTCCGTTGCTCGAAGTTTTCGCCTGCAGCGAAGACTCGTTTGCGGATCTGGTCGATCTCTTCAGTCCGGCCATCCTTTTTGGGGAGCCCGCGGTATCGGTGCTCGATCCCGATGCTGCACTCGGCCCCCCCGACTATCCTTTGAGCGACTGCTCTGCGGCAGGCGGTCCTTGTGCCCATGTAGCCTTGGGGAGCGGCGGAAGTATCACATTGCAGTTCGTGGACAACGTGCTCACCGGCAGCGGAGATTCAGCGAGCGATTTATGGATCTTTGAGATCGGACCCGACATAGAAGACACCTTCGTCGAAATCAGCAGTGACGGCTTGGCATGGGAGGACATCGGCAAGGTCTACGGCAGCGAGAGCTTCATCGATATCGATGCCTTCGGATTCGGGCCGGAAGACAGCTTCAGATTTGTTCGCCTGACGGACGACCCCAGCGAGGGCCTCACCGACGGGTGGACCGTGGGAGCAGATATCGACGCTGTTTGCGCGCTTTCTTCGAGCGATGCCGCCCCTGGGCCGACCCCAGAGGGTGAAGTCTACGAGACCCAGAAGCTCTACGCCTCGGACGGTCAAGCCGAGGATTCGTTTGGACAGAGTGTGGCGATCTTTGATGACTTCGTTCTCATCGGTGCGCCGGGAGAAGACCACTTCTGGGGGCCGGATTGGGCACCATTGATCGGTGCGGCTTACTTGTACATCAGAGACGCCAGCGGTGTGTGGGTCCAGAGCCGCAAGTTGACGGCGTACGATGGTGCAATCGGTCAGTTGGGCACCAGTGTAGCGATCCGAGGTAAAATGGCGTTTGCGGGCGCTCCGGGGGAGCGCGCGGTTTATGTTTTCGAGCGGAATGGGGTCGGCGATTGGCCTCACTTTCAAAAGATCACCATCGAAGAAGGCATAGCGGATGACAGCTTCGGTATTAGCCTGGCTGTCTCTGGCGATAGCCTGGTGGTGGGCTCCGCTGGACGTGCCTATGTATTTGAGTTCAGTGTGATAAAAGATGAATGGATCCTTTCAGATGAGCTCGACAGCCCGATTGCCGATGATGGTTTTGGTCTAGATGTTGCGATCGATGTTGATTTTGCATTGGTGGGAGCGCTAGCCGATGACTTTGCCGGGAGCAGGTCTGGCGCCGCTTATGTGTTTGAACGCAACCCTGACGGAAAATGGCTTTTTCATACACTCTTGCGTCCGGGCGATCTCGCGGCCGACTACGAGTTTGGCCACAGTGTTGGCCTGTCCGGGAGTTCGGCATTCATTAGCGCTTCGTGGTTGGGTGGGGCGGGCGGCCAGGCGTATGTTTACGATTGGACCGAGGCTGCCTTGAATCTGACCACGACAGTGGTGGCCGAGGATCGTCACCGCTCGGTCGAGTTCGGCTGGAGCGTTGCACTGCAGGACGACATCGCTGTCTCGGCCGACATGTACTACCCCGAAAGTGTGAGTCGCGGTGCGGCCTATGTCTTTGTCCGAGATTCTTCGGGGGCGTGGCCCAAACACTCTACGTTGCGCGCATCGGATGCCCAAAGTGGGGATTACCTGGGCATAGACGTGGCGATTTCTGGCACCACGGTGGTTGTGGGCGCACACGGCGATGACGATCGAGGAGAGTTGGCTGGCGCCGCTTATATTTTTGAAATAGACGACCTGCCCGTCCCGACCGAAACACCAGAGATCCTGATAGGCCCACAGAGTCACACGGTTTCCCACGGCCAGAAAGTGGCCCTTTCGGTAGTTGCTACGGGAAGTGAAGCGTTAAGCTACCAGTGGAGGAAGGACGGAGTGGACATTCCGGGAGCCACGAACCCAATACTGGACCTGGTTGATGTGAACCGCGGTGCATCCGGTAGCTACTCCGTGGTGGTGAGCAGCAGCGCAGGCAGCTCCCAGAGCACTGAAGCGGTGCTTCGTGTTCTGGTTCCACAACACCTCAAGCCTCTGGAACCGGTCGCTGGAGGATTTATTCTTCGCTCTGGTGATTATGATGGCTATCCGCTTCAGGATGCCGACAAGGATAATTTCATTGTCCAGGAGTCCAAGGACTTCGTGCAGTGGAAGCCACTGATGATGCCCCCGAAATCGCACGTAGAAAGCGGAACGGTTACATTTATGATTCCTCACCCAGGTATTAATTATAATAGCGATTTGTCAGCTCGGGCCATGCGGGTCATTGAGGAAGCTGCCTCCGGGGGGCCTTGAGTAAGCCCTCGAGTTTTGAGACATCTAACCAGCGGGGAGCCTGGACGTTAAACGGGTCCTTCCAGAGGGAAGGGAAAGGGGAAAGAAGAGGGGAGGGGTAACGCCTCCTCCTATATTTCGGATCAATGCGCGAAGCGGTAGAACCGCTTGCCCTCGGGCAGTGTGAGGGTCTGGCTCACTCCGGCGCCCTCGACCGGGGTCCAGGTGATCAGGTCCTCACTCTCCTCGACGGATAATGAGGTAACCAGCAGGCGCACGCAGACTTGCCGGTGTAATTGGGAAATGAATACCGTCCTGGTCTCCAGTGGTGTACGCCCATTTATACTCAGTACTATCTGCATCCAGGTCAACCCAGGATACTTCGGCCATAACAAAGTTGGAGAACAAAAGGGGTGAGATGAGAACCAATCCGAGAAGAGTCTTTTGTGTTGTTTTCATGCAGAGGTCCTTAGCAAGGGGAAAAGGCTCTGTTCAACCCGAACCATCAACCGATTCCGTGTCACAAATGTAACGGATTTTTGTGCCCGAATGAGTAACGATGAGTCGGAATGAGGTAGAATGAGCTTTTTGAAAGCTTCTGGGGCTTTGTGTATTATGCTTATTACAAGCCATTTGAAAAAGTGTTCATGGCGGATTTTGAATCTGCTGCGTCTGCCAGTTCCGCCACTCCGGCTCTTCCGAAACAAATCCTAGTGGGCGCAAAAAGTTCTGGCAAGAGGTTCCTGTTTATTCCCCTCGCCGACGTGAGCCAACCTCACAAAAACCGAGAAATAATTCTACGAAAGTGACCTCCCGCTCCCTTTACTTAGTTTTCCCCAACCATCAAGGGTTGCTCAGTTTAAAGTAGAAAGTGTGCGTGGGGTGGGGTGTGCTTGACAATACAGTCCCCGATGTGTCAGATCACGCGCGGTTTCAGGGGAACAACTGTGCCGGAAAGTAAAGCATCGTCGTACCTTAAGTTAGATTGTAGCGGGTTCGTGTTGGCGCAGGGGCATGCCCTGTTCAGGCAACTCCAATCTTTGCCTTTTCTTATCACCTGTCTCATTCTTTCTATTCAAGTCGGCATTACGGTGCCTGCCCATGCCAACAATTCCCCCACCGGCTTGGTCTTCATGTTTGGCACGGCGAGGGAAGATGAAGTCCTCACAGTCGAAAATAACTTGGCTGACGTTGATGGCCTCGGGGTGATCAGCTACCAGTGGATCCGTGCTGGTTCTCCGATACCCGGGGCAACAGAGACCACCTACACACTGACTCAGGCTGACGTCGGAAAAGCAATGACCGTCACCGCGAACTATATCGATGGCGCGGGCACACCGGAAAGTGTGACTTCCGGGCCGACGCCCCTGGTAGAAAATGTGAATGACAACCCTACCGGTGCGGTGATTATTTCAGGCAACCCGGAGCAAGGTCAGACTCTGGTGGCGAGCAATACCTTTTCGGACGAGGATGGTGTTGGGCCGATCAGTTACCAGTGGAACCGTTCTGGTTCTCCGATTCCCGGAGCAACACAGAGCAGCTACACGCTTACCCAGGCGGATGTTGGGGAACAAATGACTGTTACAGCGAGCTTCACTGATGGTGGAGGCACAGTGGAAAGCATGACCTCTGAACCGACAACTACTGTGACAAATATCAATGATGCCCCAACGTTTGGTGATCCGGTCATCACGGTTTCCGAAGGGAACCAATACAGTTACCACGTGGAAACAAGCGACGAAGATGGTGACCCTGTCACAGTGACTGCAACTACACAAATACCTGCATGGATAGAGGCAATCCCAGCATACAGTGTTATCTCAGAACCCAATGTGCTGGGTTTCCCAGGAAGGAGCACAGGTGAGATCCGCAGTTTCGGTGCCTTCGCTGCCCTGAAGGCCGACGGGAGTATTACCACATGGGGTGATTCCGATTATGGGGGGGACGGTGCTCCAACAGATGGCGGCTATACTCAGGTATTCTCTACTCAATACGCCCTCGCGGCCTTGAAGGAAGACGGAAGTATTGCCGCCTGGGGTGCTTCCGGTAGTGGGGGGGACGGTGCTCCAACAGATAGCGGCTATACCCAGATATCCTCTGCCATTTCCGCCTTCGCGGCTTTGAAGGAAGACGGAAGCATTACCGCATGGGGGCGTGCTGATCGGGGAGGAAGCGGAGCCCCGACAGGTGGCGGGTACACCCAAATTTTCTCCTCGGGTACATCCTTCGCTGCCCTGAAAGAAGACGGAAGCATTACCGCATGGGGTTGGTCCGAATATGAGGGAAGCGGCGCTCCCACAGATAGCGGGTATACCCAGATATCTTCTGCGAATCGGGCCTTTGCGGCCCTGAAGGCAGGCGGGCACATAACGGTGTGGGGTTATTCCGGCAATGGTGGAAGTGGCGCTCCAACAGACAGTGGCTATACCCAGATATTCTCTACTATTCACTCCTTCGCGGCTTTGAAAGCAGACGGAAGTATTACCGCCTGGGGTTCTGCCGATAATGGAGGAGTCGGTGCTCCAACAGACAGTGGCTATACCCAGATATTCTCTACAAGGGGTGCCTTCGCGGCCTTGAAGGAAGACGGAAGTATTACCGCATGGGGTCATGACGAATATGGGGGGAAAATTACTGTTCGCTCCCCAATAGATAATAGCGGCTATACCCAGATATTCTCTACAGAGCGTGCCTTTGCGGCTTTGAAGGAAGACGGAAGCATTACCGTATGGGGTGATGACGAATATGGGGGGAAAGTGGCTCCACCAGATAGCGGCTATACCCAGATCTTCTCTACAGAGCGTGCCTTCGCAGCTTTGAAGGAAGACGGAAGCATTACCGCATGGGGTGATGACGGATATTGGGGCGGAAGCGGCGCCCCAACCGATAGCGGCTATACCCAGATATTCTCTACAAGGCGTGCCTTCGCGGCCTTGAAGGAAGACGGAAGCATTACCGCATGGGGGCAGGCTGGTCAGGGAGGAAGCGGCGCGCCGGCAGACAGTGGGTACGTGAGTCTGGCAAATCCCTACACGGATGACCGTCTGCAACCTTCACCCTATGGAAACATCTTTGTCCTTACCGGCACACCAACGAACGATGATGTCGGTGACCACACAGTGGTTTTAAAGGCCACCGACTCCCACGGCGCTGTCACCTACCAGGTATTCACAGTCACCGTGGAAAGTATTCTTGAGGCCCCAACGATTATCATGGACCCCCAAGGCCAAACGCAGAGCCATGGTGTGAGCTTGACCCTTTCTGTAGAGGCCTCGGGCGATGAAGGGAACAGCTACCAGTGGAGGAAGGGCGGGGTCGATATCCCGGGAGCTACTGATTCAATTCTCTCCCTGGTTGAAATAGACCGCAGCGCGTCGGGCATTTATTCCGTGGTGGTGAGCAACAGCGCAGGCAGCTCCCTGGGCACCGATGCAATACTCCGCGTTCTGGTTCCACAACACCTCGAGCCTTTGGAAAGACTAGACGGGGGTGGATTCCGACTCCGCTTCGGGGACCATGATGGCTACGCGCTTCAGGATGCCGACAAGGACAACTTCACTGTGCAGTGGTCCACGGACCTTACGCAATGGGTGGTCCTGACCGACACGGGGAGAAGCGTGGTCAGTGGCAAAGTTGTACTTGATGATTCTGCAGCCGATGAAAATGTACACCGGTTTTACCGAGTTATGGAGCAGTGATATCCCCCGGATTCTGCGACATCTAATCAGCGGGGACCCGAGGTGTTAAACGGGTTCTTCCAGAGGGCAGGGAAGCGGGTGCGGAGCAGCGCAGACTTTTTCGTTGCTTCATCCTCCACGGGCATTCTGGGGGGGCTGGAGGGCCTTGGAAAGGGGAAACAAGAGGGGAGGGGTGACCCGCCTCTCTTTCGGCTCAATGAGCGAAGCGGTAGAACCGCTTGCCCTCGGGCAGTGTGAGGGTTTGGCTCACCCCGGGTCCCTTGACCGGGGTCCAGGTGATCAGGTCCTCACTCTCCTCGACGGTGAAGTCCAAGACCACTGCGCCCGCCTCGGAGTCGACACTCAGGAGAACTGAACCGGGACGTCCATCGCGAACTTCCTGCAATGTCGGGCGGGCATCGCGTTCGACTACCACTGCGTCATAGCTCGCCTGCGTAACGAGATCGTAGCTGGCGGGATCGCCGGTGACATCACCACGTCCGTCGGTGCGGGCCGTGGCCACTGCGGCATCATAGATCGCCTGCGTCGGGCGCTGGGAGAGTTCAGCGACTAGCGTAGCCAGGGCATTGAAAGAAGAAGCACTCGCGCTCACAGTGAGCCCCTTCCAGTCGGGGCCGGGGTGTCGGCGTTGTCGACGGTCCATCCGGTCGGGGCAAGGCTGGTCCAGTCGGTTCCATCCCCACCGGACTGGAGGTTTGATACAAGAGGTCCCAGAGAAGGCTCCAGCCCATCGAAATTCTCCTCGAGGAGGATCTCGGCAGACACGGAACCAAGAAACATGCCCCCCCGCCAACGATGGAAAGACCCAGGTTCCGCAGTGTGGACTTCCGACAGCAGTCAAAATTGTATTTCATGATGCGTGGCATCACCACACTGCCGATGGCAGGGAAAGCCATATCTCCGCAGCAGGGTGTAAGGAAACAGGGTGCGGGGTGGGGGAACTACTCCACACCGAAACGGAAGAAGGCGGCATGGTCGGCAGGCGCAAACTCCATGCAGATGCTGCCGCCGACCACTGATACCGATTCAGGGTTCACGGTGAAGGGTGCGAAGGTATTCAAGTCGGCAGATGCGAAGAGGTTGAACTTCATTTGCACGTTGCCGGCCTCCTTGAGCCCATGGAAAGGGAAAAGAGGTTTTCCCTTCTTCTGAGCCGGCTTCTCTTCCCCCTAAGAAATAAGGGCTGCGGCTACCTTGAGAAGTTCGCCCAGGGGTCTGTCCCTGAAAGCGCTCCCGAGCTTGTCACAATCGGACCGAAGGTGTCATCGGAGTCCAGTTCGTAGTTGGTTCCATTCCCCACGCAGGTGTTTTTCAGGATGAAGTTGCTCGTGGTGAGGGCTGTTCGAATCCCATAGGTGTCTCCTTCTCCTGTCGTGCCCCAAATCGTGTTGGCTTCAACTCGGTTCCCATCACTCCGGTAAATGGAGATTCCCCTGGAACTATTTCTACTAACCGTGTTTTCTCGGATCGTGTTCCCATTGCACTGGCCGAACTGGCCAAGCAGATCGACGCCATAGCCTCCATTTTCGCTGATGGTACAATCGGCTATTGTGTTCCCATTGCACTGGCCGCCGTAGCCATAAAGATAGACGCCCTTGTCTCCATTTTCACTGATGGTACAATCCGTAATCGTGTTCCCATTGCACTGGCCGCCGTAGCCATAAAGATAGACGCCCTTGTCTCCATTTTCGCTGATGGTACAATCGGCTATTGTGTTCCCATTGCACTGGCCGCCGTAGCCATAAAGATAGACGCCCTTGTCTCCATTTTCGCTGATGGTACAATCCGTAATCGTGTTCCCATTGCACTGGCTAGAACTGCCGCCATAAAGCCGGACGCCGTAGTATCCATTCCCGCTGATGGTACAGTCGGCTATTGTATTCCCATTACACTGGGCCTTGCTGCTAAAAAGATAGACGCCATCGTTTCCATTGTCGCTGATGGTACAATCGGCTATTGTATTCCCATTACACTGGGCCTCGCGGCCATTAAGATAGACGCCCTTGTCTCCATTCCCGCTGATGGTACAATCGGCAATGGTGTTCCCATTGCAGTGGCCGGAGTTGCTGTCATTAAGACTGACGCCATGCTCAGTGTTGTCGGAAACCACCAATCCCTCGATCCGGCTGTTGTTCATAGACTGGCAGTATAATCCACCATAGAACCCGCTGATCCTTCCCCCTTTGACTACCAGATTCTCTATCACCGCATTGGTTGAACTAATCACGTGGATGCCGTAGTCATAGTCCGGATAAGAGGAAGTACCATCCCCTCTGAGGGAGAAGCCCATCAGATCCAC
>CAUZEO010000009.1:0-39413 GCA_963578625.1 Kiritimatiellia bacterium
TCACCGGCCACACCACCGGGTACTACACGGACGGCGAGGATGAGTATACTTCGCTCGGTTTCGATTTCGACAGTCGCGTCTATGCCGCCCTGTTCCCCGACCAGGTTCCCCTCACCCACGTGGTCGTCGGCCATCCGATCGTATGAGACAAACCGGAGCTGATGCTGGAAGTGATGCCCAGGGCCGACGCCGCGGGCAATTACACCTGGCATGTGGCGGCAAACAACCCGACGGATAACCCGATCACCGCGACTTTCCAGCAGGCCATGGCCCTGCGCGGACTCAGTTTCGCCCCCCAGCAACATACCATCCCGGCCGGGGGATATCTCGTACTGCAACTTTAACCGATATTCCTCTTCCCGCTTGCCATCGCCTGCTCAATTCTGTAACATCTCAAAATTAAATCGGGGGCGATGACGCGAATCTTTCGAAAAATCGAAAAAGGGTTCACCTTAATCGAGTTGCTAGTCGTAGTGGCAATTATCGCGATTCTGGCCTCCTTGCTCTTGCCGGTGATCCAGGAAGCAAGGCTCAAGGCGAAATTGACACACACCATGAGCAATGGTCGGGGCATCCACCTGGCACTGTTCGCCCGGAGTATCGAAAGCCCGATCGACGACAGGTCGGCCTGGCCACAGGGAGTGACCGCCACCGATCCCACGACTCGTCAGTGGCGGAATTCGACGACGTTCTTCCAGTGGGTGGTTTCCTCCGGCATCATGGAGGTCAGCTTCGACTTTTTTTCCGCCGAGGGCACAGAGAAAGAACTGTCGAGGGATCCGACGCTGTTTACCAGAGGCGAGAACGCCTGGGCCGTGACGGTGGGTGTGAATGAGGACATGCAGGACGAAGTGCCCGCGCTATTCACAGCCAACGTTGGCAGGTCCAACGGCGGCCGCCTCTTTTTGGTCAATCAAGAGCCGTTTTTGCGCCCGAACTCGGAACCGTTCGGCGACGAGGCGTGCGTCGTGGTCTACAAAGGTGGAAACGCGATCGTGCTCAGCACCGAGACGCTCAAGACGAATACCTTCAATTCCGCCGGCGCGACCAACCTCGTAATCAATCCGTAGGGCTCAGCTTCACATACCCTCCAGCCGGGATCGTATGCTCCTGAGGCTCGAAATCGAGTCCGGGCAACTCCATGCCCCTACGGAAGGTCGCACGAACAGGAACATCCGTGGGGTTATTGACCGCCACGTTCCACTGATAGCCCCCTTCCGAATCCGTGCGTGGCATCACTTCGAGAATCAGTTCCGGACGGCTGCACGTCACGGGATGACCGATCACGACATGAGTTTCGGGTGCCATGTCCGGGTACAGTGCCGCGTGCACATCCCCTTCCATGTCAAAGCCGAGCGTGGTGTAGACGTCCTTCCCGCCCGTGTAGTTGCCCAGGGCGTGACCGGCGACCTGGAACAGCCCCGCGCTCCACCGGGGGTTCAGTCCGGAAACGCGAGCAGGAATCGTCAGGGCGATCGGGGAAAAAGGCCTGGGAACCTTCAATTCAACCGCCTCGCCCGGAGTGTCCGGCTCGAGGTCCAAATATCCGACTCCCGGAACCCTGCGTCCGGAGAGAATCTGCATGCCTTCCGGTTGTTCCAGGTAGTCCAGGATGCGCACGAACCGCTCACGACCACGCGCCTCGGTGTCGATCGCCTCGTTGACCGAGAACAGTTCATGATGAAAAATGTCGCCCGCCTGCACCGCTTTGCCAAAAAGATCGGCGAAGAGGGACGCCCGCCAGGTCGATTCTCCCGGGTCGACCCGGACACGAATCGGCTCGCCCCGATTGATGAACAGCGCATTATTGTAGGTCTGGGACGAGTAAAAACCGAACCATTCGCCGGTATCTACGGACCGGTCAATCGACGAAGAAAGGTCCACGAGGTCGAACTCGTCCACGCGGTTGCGGCCGCCGATCACCAGGGCGGCCGGTTGCGCCGAGCTTGGATCACTCATTTGCAGTCGGAGAGACTGTACGTTTTGTTCCTTCTTGAACGTGACGGTGCTGGAGAAATTGGCCATGGTCGCGCCGGTTTGTATTCCCTTTGTCGCCCGTCCAGTCGGCATGACGCCGATGAGCGGCGTGTTGTACTCGGTGTATCGCCGAACCACGTCCATCAGGACGGACGGGTCAATCGGGCCGTAGGTGTACCAGGTATTGATGGGCGTGGTTTCCGGGCCGTAGACCTGGGATGCGGACGAACGAACGACGATGGCCTGGTCGTCGGCGGTTTCGAGCGTAGGCAGGCCGTTCATTCCGCCGCCCTCGGCATGCAGCTGGGTGCTGTAGCCAAACGTGCTGGTCAGGGCGGGATGGGTCGCCGTCAGGTGGAGGATCGGCCTCAGCCCCTTCGGTCCGCCGTCCCAGGAATACCCGCCCGGAAACTCGGGAAACATATGGGAACGGAACATCCCCGTCCCACGCGCCAGCAGACCCCGGCCACAGTCGTTGACATGGTCACCGCAGAATGAGACGCAGAGTCCGTTCTGCCGCCAGCTTCGCCGCGGAAAACTGACGGCCGTGCCGCCCGCAAGGTCGGTGGCGATGGCCACCAGGTTCTGCTGGGTCAGGCGCGACAAGTGAAGGGTCTCGCGAAATACCTTCGCCCCGTTCGGCAGGAAGCGGCGGATCTGACGGCGTCCGTTCAGAACTCGGATCTCCGCCAGTCCCGCTTCGGCTGTGACGTGCAGGTCAGACCTCATCAACTCGCTATCGACAACGAACCCTTCGGCTCCGTACGTACTGGACCGCAGATCGGTCGCGGGCCACGCCTGGAAAACAGGTCCGGTGGACGTGAAGACGTTGATCCCGTCATAGTTGGCGTTCCACCGCAGCGCATCGCGGATCAACGTCTGGATCGACCCTGCCTGGGCGTATGTCAGGGCGTTGCCGGAACGCACTTCCCGCGCGAGCTCGTCCGGGGATTGGACCTGGTTGAACGACACCGGCAGCCCCGTCAGCGTCCCCTCAACAGCCAGGATGTAGTCGTCGGAAAGGTCTTCCACGAGTTGGCCGTCGCGATAATGCATGATCGCCTGCATCGAGTTGAGTTTCAAATCGGGAAGCTGCATGGCGCGCGGGTCGCGAAAATCGTAGAACCCGACCGAGTGGTCATAATAGCGGACGTGATCGTACAGCACCCAGGCGATGAACGAGGTGGGTTCCCCCACCTTCCGCTGAACCCGGATGAGCGTATTGTCCGGGCCGGTCAGGACATCGGGAACCGGCCAGGGCAGGTCGTACCCCAGGAAGAACATGTGGTTGCCGATATTGGTTCCGGCCTTGTACCCCGGGATCAGCAGCAGTTCGCCGTCGCTGTGCCTTCGGCACTCGTCATCGAGCCGGCGAAGGAGTTCGGGAGTGAGTTTCTCGAACTGTTCACAGAATGCAACGAAGTCCAGACCGGCGGATTTCGCGGCGGCGGCGAACTCGGCGATGGTTCCGGTTCCCCCCGTCAGGCCGGTCTCCGCTCCGATCAGCCCGCGAAAAACGGGATGCTCCGGATTGGAGGAGTGAAAGTGCGGGTTCAGTTTCTCCTTCGCGGCCGGCCTCAGGTTGGGGGGCGTCAGGCGCTCGCGGTTCGCATTGAACCCGCCAAGGCCCCCGGCCTTGAGGCTTGGCTCGGCCAACCAGCGAAAGGAGTTTAGAATGAGCCGCTCGTAATCCGAAGGGATGCCATTGAGACCTTTGGATAGGCTGTGCCGGTCATACAGCCACTGTGTTCCCTGGCCGAAGGAAAAGAGGGGAATCTGGGCCTGCAGGAAGATTCGCCCGTTTTTGAAGGACCGGATCGCCATCAGGTCGGGCACCTTGACCCCGCCGGGGCGTACCAGCGGATCGGGCGGTCCCGGCCAGTGCGAGGTCTCCAGGTCCACCGGTTCGGTGTGTGACGTCGGGGAGCCCCGGACCACCACCTGCCAATCTTTGGATACTGCGATGGGGCCGGTCCAGGAAGCGTTGTACCGCCGGCCGTAGGGCAACCACAGCCGGTTTACCCCATCACTGACCGGGGAAGGATCAATGTTGTCTGTGAACGAGAGATACTCGTAGCCCCTCATCCTCGGCAACGGAACGATCTGTGTCTCATCGGTCTCGATGTGGAGTTCCAGCGGCAGCCGTGCTCCCCAGGGTTCGATGAGCTTGCGGACCCGGTTGTCGGCGTTGAGCGTGTACACCGACAGATACACTCCCCCGCCGGCTTCGAGGAAGCGATCGACCAACCCGATATAGTCCTCCAGGCTCAGGACCCCGGCGGGAAACAGGTGGCTTCCAATGAAATTTTTGCCCCACGGAAAGCCCTTGCCTTCCGGGGGCGCTTCAAAAAGCACGAGGATGTTGTATTGGCGGATGCGATCCCAGGTGAACTCCTCCACGCTGTCGATGTAGTCCGGCTCGAATCCCTGTTGGTGGATCTCCCGGAGCCAGTCGAGATCCAGGTACGGCCGGCTGGCAATGCCCCTGGGAGTACAGAACAGGATCGCCGGATTCGATGTCTCCGCCGCCGGAACCGATGGATTCAACGAGAGGCCGGTCAGCAGACTGGCCAAAATGAATAGGAACTTTTTGATTCTTGATTTTTGATTTTTGATTTGTTTTCTCCGATTGTTTGCGGGCATCAGGAACGGTACACGAAGCGTGAAGGACCTCGCAATACTCCTGTTGAGATTGGATGGGTCATGAAGGGACCACATCGGAGCGACAGCTTCATTGGACAAGAACGGTTTGATCCACGTCGACATCCTGGATGGTCTGGGTGTTTCCGTTGAGCCATCGTACTTCGAGGTCGACCGAGTCGGTGTGCAGCCCGAGCCCGAAGTGCAGCACCAGGTCGTTGCTGCAATTTGAGCCCATGCCGCTCTCCACCTGTCTCGTCAGGATCTTGCCGCCGCCGAAGTCGATCCGTACCTGCGTGCCGATGGCGTCGCGCCCCACGTTCGCCTGGTTGATCCCGTCCACTTTTACCTTCAGCCAGTGGTTCTCGTTCCCCTGGTTCACGAACATCTTCCCGCCCGTCACCAGGTCCAGGTCGCCGTCGTCATCGATGTCCGCCCAGGCGGACTGCATAGAGAGGCCCAGACCGCCCAGCCCGGCATCTGCCGTGACGTCCGTGAAAAACCAGTTCCCCTCGTTGCGGTAGAGGACGGGGGAGCCGGCCGAGGTGGCCTTGCCGAGCCAGAAATCCAAGTCGCCGTCGTTGTCGTAGTCGGCCAGGGCCGGCGCTCCGAACGATTCCTGGTAGGCCAGTTGCACGTTCGATGCCCTGTCGACGAAGTTGTAGCTGCCGCCCGAACCCAGGTTTTCCAGGAACTCGGATTCCGGCTGGTTGGCATGCGCGAAGTTTGCCACGAACAGATCGAAATCCCCATCGTTATCGAGGTCGCCCCAGGCCGCGCCGATGGTATGGGCGTAGGCCGAGACCGGGTGGCCGGCCTGGAACCCGCTGGCACCCAGCGAGGGCGCCATGTTCACGAAACTGCCGGACCCATTGTTTACGAGCAGGGAGTTCGGCTGCAGCCGGTAGTGGCACACGAAAATATCCAGGTCGCGATCGTGATCGAAGTCACATGCCGTGACGCCGCGGGTGCGAAGCGGGGTACCGGGTTCCGTCCAATCCACGCTGAAGGACGTGCCGTTGTTGTTTGCGATCTCAACGTCCGGCCGGTTGTTTGAGGGCCATTCGTGGGCTCCGATATACAGGTCTGTATCGCCGTCTTTGTCCCAGTCGCCCCAGGCCATGCCCTGGCTGTCGTTGACCGCATCGATGGCGGGAAATCCAACCGCGGTAAAGCCGGTGCCGTTGTTGTTCCTGTACACGGCGATCTCCGCCACATGGCGATACACATAAAGGTCCAACAGTCCGTCGTTGTTATAGTCCGCGAACGTATTGCCCCCGATCGAGGCGAAATGTGAAAACCCGATTCCGCCATTGTTTCGCCAGACGTTTACGTCATCCACCAGGTCCGGATAGCCGTCATTGTTGAAGTCGCCCCATCCCGCCCGGCCGTTGAACAGGAGTCCGCCCGAGAACATCGTCGAGGTCCGGTCAAGAAATCCGCCGTGGAAACTCGCCCCTTCCAGATCCAGCACGCGCCACTGCCGATCCGCCACGAGATCATCGAACGTAGAAATTCCGCCGGATCCGACGAGTTTTGCGCCCAGATCCATCCAGCTGTTCCCGCCGTCGTCGCTGAACTGAGGCTGATATTGCTTTCCCGCCACCGAAGGGAATCGGATCTCCCTCGCCTCCATTACCTCCAGCACGCCGATTGGAATCCCCACCGTCGCGACGGAGCCCGCCGCGATGTTGTCGATCATCGTGGGCCGAAACGTCGAACTCCCGCCGTTGCTCGAGCCGGGTAGAAGCCGAAGCGTATCCACGCTCGTCACCGTCAGCGGCACCCCCGTGAGGGTGAGCACATCACCGCGGGCGGGGACGCCGGAAGTCGATCCGCCATTCGTCGGCCCGATATCGGTGCAGGTGACGTCCATCGTTGCGTTGTCACGAATCCGCACGGAGATTCTGTACCAGCGGTCGAACGAGGCCACCCCGTCCGGGACATTCCCTGTTGTAAGAAGCGTGTCGGACGAATCCCAGATCTCGAAATCTCCCGCGTTGGGGGTCAGCTCCCGATAAAGAACCCGGACTGCATCCTTGCCGCTCACGGAATCATAAAGCGACATGTGAAACGCGCCTGATTCGCCGGAGATACTCCCTCCCACGCCGGAGGGATTCATCTCGACCTCGACCGTACAATTGTCACAGGGCGCTCCCAGCACTGCGCCGAGATTGAAGTCGGTGTTCAATACCGAAAGCGCCGAGGGATCCCCGTTGTCGCGATCCAGGACGAGGAACTTCGCCGAACCATCGAAGGTGTTGTCTCCGGTCACGTGGTTGGGACTGCAGCAGGTGATAAGCCAGTCGGGTCCGCTCACGGCGTCATTGCGGGTCCAGTTGGCGGAGAGCGGCGTGATATCGAGAAAGTTACCGTTCACCCCGTAGCTCTCGAAATCTTCGACGACGGGCGGCGAGGTAAACGTGACGATCTCGACAACCCGGTACACCCGGTGGGGACGATCGAACGTGGAACCGAATACGCTGAACGCACTTCCGTTCCCTGCAATCAGTCCTCCGAAATCAATCCAGGTGCCGGAGGGTAGATCATCGCAGAACTGTGGCTGATAGTCCGCGCCGGCCAGCGTGGAAAAGGGGATCTTCAACGCGGGAATCACCTCCACGCCTGCAACGGGTAGCCCGCCCGTTTCGACGAGGACCTCCTGGGCGATGTTGTCGAGCATGGTGGGCTGGGCATCGTTGGAACCGCCGTTGCCCGACCCCACATCCAGGCGCAACGTATCGACGCTCGCGGCGGGGCTGAGACCGCCGACAAAGTTCAGGATGTTCCCCCGCGCCGGATCACCCGAAGCCGAGGTGGGCGACGTCGGGCCGATATCATCAATGCAGACGTCGAACGTTCCGTCCAGTTGAAGAGTCATGGACACCCGGAACCACCGGTCAAACGGGGCGGAGCCACCGGACGGATTCGAAGAGACGGCCAGTGGCGTGCCGATGCTGTTTCCGAAGACCTCAAAATTGCCGGAGTTGGCCGAGATCTCACGAAACGTCACGATGACCTTATGTGTGCCGGTCACCGAATCGAATAATCCCCCCACGAATGCTTTTCCGCTTGTCCCAATACTGGACGGATTCACTTCAAAGCTGACCGTGCCCGCGGTCATGTCGGTGAGTGAAAAGTCGGTCGTCAATACGGACTCATGATGTGGCGGCGTATTGTTGGCGCGTCGCAAGCGCAGGTGTTTGGACGAACCGTCAAAAGGATCGTCCCTGGGAATGCTTCCGGTCCCGCTGCAGCAGGCGACTTCCCAGTCGGGACCCGACCCCGCGTCGTTGCGGCTCCACCGGCTTTGGGACACGGTCGTGGGATCGAGATACGAGCCGTCCGATACGGTGTACCCTTCGAAATCTTCAACGACAGTTCCCACCGGCACCGCGCCATCAACCCAGAGGGGAATGGTCCCCAGAACCAGGAGACCCAATATCGATTTCCCGCGCCTACTCATGAAAATACCTCGTCCACACGTTCGCTTGCTTCGGAAACCATAGCACATCGAACCCGGATCCGCCATCACTGGACAATGAAATCAGATCCACCGCGACGTCCTGGATGGTCTGAAAAAAGGGCGTGGAATTCTTGCCTGTACCGGTCTCAAAGCGTGGAATTTTTCTTGCCGCATCAAAGCCATTTGGGCGACCGAAGCGACAATGGATCGGAATTCATAGAAGCAGCACTGCAGGGCTGGCTTGCTGACGCCGAGATCCATACCCTCTACATTGATCCGGGCAGTCCATGGCAGAATGGGTATATCGAGAGTTTCCGTGCCCGTTTCCGGTCTGGACGCGCACGGTGACCTGCGAGGAGGAAGCCGAGTCAATCTCGAGTCCGAGGAAGGAGTTCGGGTCGGTCGGGTCAGTCATCGCGAACACCTCGTCCCCCTCAATCATGCCGTCCCCGCCCAGCGCCCACAGCGCGTTGGCGGAATCGAAGAAGATGACCGCGCTGGCCTTGCCGGCGAATCGCCGGGGCGTTGGTAGGAACCGGTTGTCTGGATAAAGAGGTCGGTCTCCTTTCATCCGCTGTCGATCCGGTACCCCAGCGGCTCGAGGTCGCCGACCGGGGTGTCTCCCCAGTTGACGGCGAAAGCCGTTCCGTTGGCGTAGAAGATGCGGCTGGCTTCGGGGGCGAGTTCTTCGTAGTCCTCCACGAACTCGACGTGCGTGTCCGCCAGTTCCTCGAAGGCGAGTTGGTAGCCTTCCTGGATGTCGCGGATCGAGTCGGTGTACACGTCGCCAAATCCTTCTCCCGTCCATTCGACCTCCATCGACGGCCGGGCGCCGAATGCCAGCGCCCGCAGCACGCCTTTGCGGACCCCACACTTCCTGTAGGCGTGCACCCAGTCTTCCTGGTAGGTGATCAGACCGTGGATCGCCAGTTGGTAGAACGGTACAACGCGGTCGATGATGCGCGTGAGATTCTCGGGAACCGCGTGCTGACAGAAGCCGATGTTGTAGGGTGAGTGCTGCCCGCCCTCATCGAGAAATGGCAGGGCATAGGCCGGGGCGAACTCCTGGGATACGGCGCCATAGAGAACACGGTAGGCCTGGGTGAGCTTGCACTGGGAGATGCCGAACTGTTCTTCGTCCGCCGGGTGGCCCGGGTGGTGGCAGCGGTAGAGGGGATTGGACTGCGCGTCGACATAGTAGTGGCCGTCGAACCCCAGGTCTTTGATGCGGGTCACGTCCGGCCCGTAGCGGTGGAAGTAGGCCACCGGGCATGACCGGGTCGACTGGCCCCCGCCCCAGATGCCGGCCATGACCGGCGTCTGGTCCTCGTTGCGCAAGATCACTTCCGGGTCGTACGTCTGCCCCGCCATGTACATGTCGCTGTGGTTGTCGTGCGGCACGATCTGGTAGCCCATGGACTTGGCCTTGGCGATGAGCTTGCGCAGGCCCTCCTCGCCGCCCAGCGTCGGCTCCACCGGGAACTTCTGTGGGTAGGCGCCGTCGTGGCCGCCCAGGTTCCAGCCGACGAGGGTGACGACTGCCCGGTGGATCCCAGCCTCGTTCATGCGGTCGAGAATCTCTTCGGCCTGCGCGAAGGTGGTGGTGACATTCACGGGCGTGCTGCCGTCCAGCGACCTCGGCTTGACGCCGTGGAAAATCTTGGTGCGCATGGCTCGCACCGAGTAGGCCAGCACCGGGTGGTCGGCGATACGGTCCTTGAGCGGCGACACGCCCCGCTCGCGGACCAGGTAATCGCGATACGCCGTGGCCAGGTCGAAATAGCTGCCGTCGCGGCCTTCCGTGAAACGGACGATCAGTTCATTGTCCTCCTGCTTGATCGGCTCGCCCGGGCTGTGACGCAGTCCAAAACCGGCGTAGATGCGATTCTCCCCGTCCTGGTTCACCTCGGTCACGGCATGGCAGAAGAAGTCGCCGCGGTGGACGATCGCGAGTGTCCCGCGCGTGCCCTGCTTGAGGCCGAAGCAATTGATGACGTTCAGCTTCTCCCACTCGCTCTGGTGCATGTAGATCCGGTCGCGGTTGATGGTGGGCACATGCTCCTTGAACCGCACCAGTGTGCCGCAAAAGTCCGGAAGCAAGTAGAAACCGTCGTCGCCGACGCGGGTGGTCAGCAGGTCGGGCAGCAGGTCGAGGGCCATCAGCCGGCGGTTGATTGACAGCTGCTCGCAAATCCACCCGGCCTTGACGGTCACGCGGAAGCCGTCGGACTCCGCGCGGAACTCGACCGGGATGAAGAGCCCGTGCGTCTCGCTGACGAGTTGCACCCGTAGTCCGTCGGCCAGTGGCTGGACCAGGCGCGGCTTGAACTCGCTCACGACCATGTCGCGCAAGACAGACAGATCGCGGAGCCTGGCGCGGAGCATCGTCGCGAGGTCAAGCACCGTCTCGCGGCCGCCTGTCTGGATGATCAGGTTGCTCTTGTCGAGAAGTAGACTACTCATTTGGTTTGGCCGCTTTAAACGGGACAATCGTCGATGTTAGATTTCCCGCGCAAAAAGACAACCCATCCAGTGCCTTGTTCGCGTCCGTCGCATTCGCGCGCTTTGTTGCCTCGGGTTCTCGTTTAAGTCGATCGGTTAAGTGTATCCGAGTAAGGATGGCGTTGAAGTGTGGCGAGTAAGTGTCCGATCTGAACGAAATTCACACTTCGTCTCTACACTTGACCGATTCACTTCGTCCAGTCCGATCTTCCTCTGCGAACAACTCAAACAACTGGCAAGGCCCGCAGCGCGGCGGGCTTGCGGGCTGACGGGATGCCCGAAGGGCAGTTCTTTCTACGAGAGGAAAGGCAGGGGAAACCAGGGGTTGCGGGATGCGTTGAAGGAAAAGGCGCTTGATGAGCCGTTGGGGCTATCGGATCTTGGGGCACATTCTGCGCAACCCGGGAGGGCTGGAAGGACATCGACAAGCGAGTGTACCACGTCTACGCGGAGGAAGGATTGCAGGTCGGAAAACAAATACTTGGAACTTCGACGGGCGTGGGCGAAACGCCCGCCGAAGATCATCCGCAAATTGTCGAGACCAAAAGCTACTTAGTGGTTGCGGCGAATGCGGCGAATGAGCGCAACACCACCGAAGGCCAACAGAGCAACCGTGGACGGTTCGGGGACAAAAAACTGGATTTCTCCGATCCCGACGTAATCATCTCCATGACCATGATTCGTTAAGAACTCCAGCGCGACCATGCGGGCAGAGACGCCGCCGAAGGTAATCACATCGGGAGTGGCCTGGTTCACATCTGTAGCGGGTGCAATTGTGAAATTGTGCACGCCTCCCAACTGTGTCCAGCCCGTGGAGTCAAATGCGCCGTCTCCCGGATCATTGCTGCTGGGATCAGTGGCAGAATCCAGGTACCAGATGTTGGCCGTAGCCAGGCCGCGAGATTCGTTGCCTGATAGACTAGCCGGATTGAAGTTAAAGAAGAACGCGTCTTTAAGCGGGTAGGTCTGCCCTAGATCGACCTTGAACCAGCCAGTAGATTCGTCTCCAGTCGCCGACAGATAGTTCCAGCCGTCGCCGTTGTCGTCAGCACCGGCGTCGTTCTCGTAGTTGTCCCGGTCGGTCGCACTCCCTCCAGGATTTACGATGCCTGAGCCATCAATCGCGTAAACCGCTTGGCGACCCAGCCCCGGTTCTTGCGTGTTCGCGGTGACGGTAATCGAGCCGTCAAACGCGCCGGGAGGGCCAGTGAGATCGTCGCCGATTGCGCCGAAAATCATTGCAGCATCGACAGGCGAAACATAGCTCGCCGCCGCGACCAGGGCGGTCCCGATCAGTGCGGTCCGGATCTTGTTCGGTATGTGATTGGTCTTCAAGGTCTTCATTTTCTCTACTCCCTTTCTTTGGTTGCTCCTGCTTATATGCACGCGCTTATCGCTTCTTCTCCAGCTTGTGGGGTCGTCAGATTTGTCGGCTATTCTATGCCCCCCCTGACGAAAGGCAACTGAAAAATTGGAAAATGTGTTGCCGGGGTCAACTGCCTTAAAAAAAAGCTTGACAGGCGTCTGTTCCGGTGTAATATCCGTTTGTTTGTACGACAACGATGTAGACTGGTAACAGATGTCCCTGATGCCCTGAACGGTTTGCAGCAACTCTGTGGTGGCCGAGAAGCGCTCGCTGCAGTTCGCGGAGATGATCTTCCGTCGCAGTATTTCACGGCGGCGTTCGATCAGGGCGCCTGTTCGCTTGTGCGGGTCCCCCACCGACTAAGGTTCTGGCGTTGCTGGCGCTATCGTCCATGATGACACACTCCGTAGTAAGGGGTTTGAAGGAACACTCGCGAAACCCCTGGGAGCGTACCAGCTCCCACACGCCCGTACACGGTTTTACCCTCATCGAGCTTCTGGTGGTGATTGCGATCATCGCGATACTGGCGGCGTTGTTGGTGCCGGCCCTGCGCGAGGCCATTGAAAATGGCTCGCAGGACAGTCTGTGCCAGCAACCTCAGGCAGCAAGGCGTGGCGCTACGCTGACCGCTGTCGAGTTGCCAATCGCGGCCGCTACGCCCCGGGCGACAACTACTTCAACCTGGGCTTCCGGACGGTTTTGCCCGGAAGTCAGTAGACGAGACGGACGTCCGCGAATCGGTTCAGGTCGAGGCGCAGAACATGAATCCACAGGAAGAGTCTCGGGGACAGGCCATCGTCCACCGTGTACCGGGCGAGCTTCCCGTTTCGCGACTTTGTCACTCCGCCTTGCTCTCCGGTCGCCCGGGGAGCTGCGCAAGCCAGACTACCGGCCTGAATTGGGAAATTGGCCGGGTTGGCACATCCTGCCAACAAGTAAGCACGACCCTATACTGGGCGTGCATGCTAATCCGCCACCACCCGGTAGTTCTTTGACGTGGACGGCCCGGTGGGATCGAACATGGTGATGGCAGCGCCGTTTCCGATGACGATCGCTCCGGTGTCCGTGAAATTCAAGGAAACCAGGTCGGGCGTGGATTGCAGCCGGTACGTCGCGTTCGGCACACTGTCGAAGGTCGCCCCCAGCGTGTCCTCGATCACCACGAGATCGACGGCCGGGTCGAGGATTGGCACCGCAAAAAACTGGATTTCTCCGAACCCGACGAAACCGGCATGGCCATGATTCGATAAGATGTCCAGCGCGACGAAGCGGGCAGAGACGCCGCCGAAGCCAATCACATCGGGCGTGTCCTGGTTCACATCTCCAGTGGGTGCAATTGTGAAATTGGTTGTGCTTCCCAACTGTGTCCAGCCCGTTGAGATAAATGCCGAGTCGTTCCCGTCATCATTGGCGTTGGGATCAAAGGCAGCATCCAGGTACCAGATGTTAGCCGTAGCCACGCCGCGACTTTCGTTGCCGGTGCCCTCTTCAGCATCCGGGTTGAAGTTAAAGAAGAACGCGTCTTCAAGCCTGTAGGTCCGCCCTAGATCGACCTTGAACCAGTTACCCTCAGTGCCAATGTCCGCCAGAAAGTTGAAGCCGTCGCCGAAAGAGCCATCTCCGGCGTCGTGCTCGTAATTGTTCCGGTCGGTCGGGTCCCCTCCTTCAGGAAGCAGGATGCCTGTGCCATTAATCGCTCTATCCGGTGTGCGTAGACCCCCGACGGTCTGGCTCACGGTGGGGGTAATCGAGCCGTCAAACGCGCCGGGCGGGCCACTGCCATCGTCGCCGATTGCGCCGAAGATCATTGCAGCATCGACAGGCGAAACATAGTTCGCCGCCGCGACCAGGGCGGTCCCGATCAGTGCGGTCCGGATCTTGTTCTGTGCGTGATTGGTCTTCGACGTCTTCATTTCCCGTACTCCCTTACTTGTGCATGCGTATGCATGCGTTTATCGCTTCTCCCGGTTGTGTTGTTGTCTGTTTCGGTCTCTGTCTTTCTCTAGCGTAGAGGCTCCCGGGCATCAAAACAAATGCGTCAAATTCGTCGGCTATTGTATGCCCCCCCCCAGGTGCACGCCCCGGGGCGTGCATGCTATTCCGCCACCACCCGGTAGTTCTTTGACGTGGCCGGCCCGGTGGGATCGAACAAGGTCATGGCGTCGCCGTTTCCGATGACGATCGCGCCGGTGTCCGTGAAATTCGAGGAAACCAGGTCGGGCGTGGATTGCAGCCGGTACGTCGCGTTCGGCACACTGTCGAAGGTCGCCCCCAGCGTGTCCTCGATCACCGCGAGTGTGACGTCCGGGTCGGGGATTGGTACCACAAAAAACTGGATTTCTCCGAACCCGACGAAACCGGCATGGCCATGATTCGATAAGATGTCCAGCGCGACGAAGCGGGCAGGGACGTCGCCGAAGTTAATCACATCGGGAACGGTCTGGTTCACATCTCCAGTGGGTGCAATTGTGAAATTGGTTGTGCTTCCCAACTGTGTCCAGCCCGTTGGGTCAAATGCCACGTTGCTATTGTCAATGTTGTTGGTATCACTTGCAGCATCCAGGTACCAGATGTTGGCCGTAGCCACGCCGCGAACTTCGTTGGTTTGACCTTCCCCTGCCTCTGAAGCATCCGGGTTGAAGTTAAAGAAGAACGCGTCGCGAAGCGTGTAGGTCCGCCCCAGATCGGCCTTGAACCAGTTACCCTCAGTGGGGTTAATGTCCGCCAGAAAGTTGTGGTCGTCGCCGAATGCGTTCGTTCCGAAGGTGTGCGCGTAATTGTTCCGGTTGGTCGGGTCCCCTCCAGTAAGCACGATGCCATTGCCATTGATCGCTCCATCCGGTGTGCGTACACCCCCGACGGTCTGGCTCGCGGTGGGGGTAATCGAGCCGTCAAACGCGCCGGGAGGGCCACTGCCATCGTCGCCGATTGCGCCGAAGATCATTGCAGTTTCGAAAGGCGAAGCATCGACAGGCGAAACATAGCTCGCCGCCGCGACCAGTGCGGTCCCGATCAGTGCGGTCCCGATCTTGTTCAGTGTGTGATTGGTCTTCGAGGTCTTCATTTTCTGTACTCCCTTCGCATGCATGCGTTTACCGCTTCTCCCGGTTGTGGGGTTGTCTGTTTCGGCCTCTGTCCTTCTCCAGCGTCTATCTCTCGCTGGGTTCCTGCTGTAATACCAATCTTCGAAAACTTCTGCCGACCCGCCGCCCGTACCCGCAGAGGCTCCCGGGCATCAAGACAAACGCCTCAAACTTGTCGCCTATTTTATGCCCCCCCCTAACGGAAAGCAACCGAAATATCAGCGAAAACGCAGGGAATAGAGGTCCAGAAAAAATCTTGCCCGTTGTCATTTCCGGGATAATTCTTTATGCATATGGTATGCAGGCGGTGTTTGGCATATACACCGGAAGGATTTAGGATGGTAACAAAGGAACACTCGCGAGACTCGTGGGAGCGTACCCGCTCCCACAAGGCCGTACACGGTTTTACCCTCATCGAGCTGTTGGTGGTGATTGCGATCATCGCGGTGCTGGCGGCGTTGTTGGTGCCGGCCCTGCGCGAGGCCACTGAAAAGGCTCGCAGGACAGCCTGCGCCAGCAACCTCAGGCAGCAAGCCGTGGCACTTATACAATACACGAATGACCACGACGGGCGGTTTCCCATGCTCGGAGGCGTCCTGGACATTTATAATCTGGGATTTTGCTACGGTGGCAAACAAGGGGCATACACAGGATACGATGATGAAAAGACCTGGGCGCCCCTCAATCCCTATGTCGGTTGGACCGGGGCTGCCGCTCAGAACTCGACGGGCGCGCTTGACGTTTTCCGCTGTCCGTCCGACCGCCTTCTTAACGCAGGCAACCTGAACAGCTGGCACTTCCGCGGGACCAGCTACCGCTACAATGCCCTGGCGAATAACAATGGTCTCGTCCCCCCTCGTGGACTCGCTCATGTCCCGGTCTCCCAGGTGGGCAATCCGACCGAGTGTATCGCCATCGGGGAGATAGCGATCCTCCGATATTGGAAAAATTCCTGGGAGCCTTGGGCTCTGGCATATCACAATGAAGACAATGAGCCCTGGGTCAACGCCTCTTTCGTAGACGGCCACACCAGCTACATCCTCATCACCAGAAACAACCCGGACTACCAGAATGGCGATGGCTGGTCACACCTCCCCAAGTAAATCTATGTCCTCCGAGAACGAGGTGAAGTGACTTGTTGACGATCCGACGCATTGTCCTGGCGACCGTGGTGGTCGTCGCGGTTGCGGCCCCGGTCCGGCCGGCCTCCGCTCACGGCCGGCTGAAGTCCGGCGAGGAGGCCCAATTCACCATTCCGCGGATGACCGCGGCGCCGGACATCGACGGCACGATCGATGCGGCGGAATGGAAGGACGCGGCGGCCGTCAGCGGGGTCGTGGCCTACGACAATGATGTGCTGATTCCGCGCCCGACGACCTTCTTCTTCGCCTGGGACCCGCAGCACTTCTATTTCGCTTGCCGGACCTACGTGCGGCCCAACTACAAGCCCAACATCCCGGAGGGGCGCAGCGAGGGCAAGGCCTACTGCTACGACGACGGATTGGAGTTGATCTTCAAGCCCTATGGCAAAAACGTCGACGCAGGCAGGGAGGATATGGCGTACCGGATGTTCCTGAATTGCCTCGGTTACATGGGCGACCTGACGCGCCTGGCCGTCGGCCAGCAGATCAAGAACTGGCAGCCCAACTTCCGCCGGGCCGTGCGCCTGACCGAGCCCGGCACCGCACCCGACGGCGGTTCCTGGTGGGAACTGGAAGTCAGCACGAGCCTGGACGATTTCGAGCTGGTCGGACCGCACCAGGCCGGGGACACATGGCGGCTGATGTGCGTGTTCAATCACATGCCGATATTCATTCAGCCGCGTCTGCCGGCCATCGGCAGTTTCTTCACCCCGGAAGGCAAGTGCCTGGCAACGCTGGTCGAGAATACGCCTGTGGTCAAGATGACGATGGACTCGCTCAGTAACCTCGCCTCCGATGGCACCGCGGCCCTGGTTGTCTCGGCGTACAACCCCACCCCGCAGCACCAGACCATGAAGGTGGACGTCGACGTCGCCGGCAAGATCGTCAAGAGCGAGACGCTCGAGCTTCCGGCCGGCGAGGAGCGGGCTCTCACGCTCAACGAGAAGCTGCCCGAAGACGTGAAGAAAGGCGAGTTCACCGTGCGCGCTACGTACGGAAAGACCTCCCTGCTGGCTTACAGGGCGTTTTTCGAGGTAGGGCGCTTCAACGACATGCTAGAGAAGGTCGAGCCGCCCGACCCGGACAAGTTTGAGTTTACGACCCGATTCAACCCGGTGAGCAACCGTCTGCTGGTCAAGGCCGACACCTACCGCCTGCCTGATCCCGAAGCCGCCAGGGAACTGGTCTATACCGTACGGCCCGAGAACGGCGGTGACCCCGTCGCGGAAGGACGGATCCGCACCAACATCGAGTGGTACATCCAGGACATCCTCGGCCTGCCGAAGCTGACCCCGGGCGAATATACGGTTTCCGGTGAACTCGTGCTCCAGGACGGAACACGGCTGGGCCCGATCGAAAAGAAGTTTGCGAAGAAGGACGAGGCCGCCGCCTTCCCACACTGGTGGGGAAAGAAGTTTGGGGATATCGAGCGGGTCTTGCCGCCGTATACCGCCCTTCGGGCGGTCGAGGTTTCAGGAAAGACGAAGGCGGAACAGAAGGCTCCTCCTGACACCCGAAACCTGCCTGCCCGCGGTAGCCCGGAGGGCGAAGTAGGGAAACCTGAAACCTATTCGGGGTTCGCGCTGCTCGGCCGTGAATATGCCTTCGATGCACTTGGTTTGCCTCGAGCAATCTCCTCCCGCGGCGAGGCGGTGCTGGCTGCGCCGGCACGCATTGTCGTGACGGTCGATGGAAAGGAGAACGTCATTCCCGTGGGCGCGCCGGAGATTGTCGAGAAGACAGACTGGCGAGTGCAGTTCGAGGGAAAGGCGAAAGGCGCCGGCGTCTACTTCGAGGCCCGCGGCTGGCTGGAGCAGGACGGGCTGGTCTACGTTGATCTGACCTATGGACCCGCCGGCACGCAACCGGTCAAAGTGGATGCCCTGCGGATCGAGTATCCCCTGAGCGAGTTCGACGCGGACTGTCTGCTGTGCATCGGGCCGGGCAACAACTACTCCAGCAAGACAACGATGTTCATTCCCGACGACAAGCAGGGGCTCCTGTGGTCCACGCTCGATCCGGGCCGGAGCGGGAGCCAGATGACCATCGGCTCGTTCTACCCCACGGTCTGGATTGGAAACGACCGCCGCGGATTTCTCTGGTGGGCGGATAGCGATAGGGGATGGGTGCAGGAGAATGAGGTCCCTGCGCACGAGGCGCTTCGCGCCGAGGTGTCAGGTGCCAGGTTTCAGGTGTCAGGCGAGACGACAGCGGGACCCAAGAATCTTCCTGACACCCGAAACCTGACACCTGAAACCTGTATCCTCTTCCGCAACAACATCGTCGCCAAGCCGACGGAGCTCTCCGTGCCCCGCACGATCTCCTTCTCCTACATCGCCACGCCGTTCAAGCCGCTTCCCAAGGGCTGGCGGACGACGCTGGCGAGCACCGACGGCACGTTCTTCGAGCCGTTCCATGCGATGAAGGGCATTACCGACCCGGCGACCGGCGAGAAAATCTCGGGCGGCGTAGCGCGCAACTGGATCCATCCCAACTCCCGGCACATCGAGTACTGGGACAAGGAGTGGGCCGAGTGGAAGAAGGGCGCCGACGCGGCGGTGGCAGCCAAGCTGCCGTGGGACCCCTGGGAGGCGCGGCACGGGGTGAACTTTGCCCACAACTCGTTCCAGATCATGGGCTACGGAACAGAGACCGGACGCAAGGATGCCATCGATTACTTCGGCGAGGAGTGGCACGACACCTGGTGGGAAACCCACAACGAGACCATGCTCGATCACCTCATGTGGCTCTTTGATCTGGCCTTCAGCAAGGGCGGACTGCGGAGCACCTACTGGGACCTGGCCTTCCCGATCCCGTTCCACAGCGAGTTGTCGGGGCTGGCCTACCGGCTGCCGGACGGCCGGACCCAGCCCGGCTACAACGGCTGGAACATCCGGCGCTTTCACATGCGCCTGTGGGCCCTGCAGGACAAGTACGGCCTGAACCCCGGCGCGGTCGAACAGCATGCGACGCACGCCTATCTTATGGTGTCGCTGCCCTGGGTGGACTCGGTCCTCGATGGGGAGCGTGCCTGGAACCTGGACACCAGCGACTACGACTGGGTCGACTACTATCCCCCGGCGCAGATCCGGTCCATGGCGGTTGCCCACAACTGGGGCGTGGCGGTCAACTGGATCGGCATCGTCAAATCGCAGTCGGTCGAGAAGATCCATCGCGCCAAGCGCGCCCAGGCGGAGTACCTCTGGATGCACGACGCGTGGTTTCAACCCTCGCTGACCAACCAGATGGGAGGGGAGGAGTACAAGACCTTTCCCCGCGAGCTCCTCACCATGCCGGACCCGGTCCTGGACTGGGGACTCAACGGCGAAAACGTGGAGTATCATCCCTACTGGCGCAACCCCTACGCCGTCTGCGAGGACAAGGACGTGCTGGTGTCCCTGTGGCGCATCGGCGACGACCGCGTGCTGATCGGCGTCTTCAACCACGACAACAAGAACACGAAGGACGTGAGCGTGTCGGTCGACCTGGACAAGCTCGGCCTGGTGCCGGAGTTGATCTGGCAGGAGTTCATCCGAATCCGCGATCTCTACAAGCGTCCCGACACACCCCGCACCAGCCTCGACTTCCACGCCCGCGTCCTGAACGTAAAGGAACTCGCACCGCACGAGGGGCGGTTTGTCGGGATTCGAAGGTACTGATGTGCGCTGATGGTCAAACAATGAGCCGAATCCAAAACTCGTCAACCGTTCTCGGCGCCGACATCGTCAACCGAGAGATCGATTGGCAACACGGTCCGGTTGACGAGAACGGCGACGAGAACGGACCACGATGAGAGGAGAAACGTTACAGATACGGCGATGGGGGCTGCCCATCCTGACCGCACTGATTTCCTTTTCCCCGTTCGTCGCGCATGCAGCGCCCGCGTTCAACGTGGACGGCCGCCGGGTGGAAGTGAAGACGGAGCGGTACCGCGCGGTGGTGGACGGCCTTGCCGTCGTTTCCATCGAGAACCGCCTGACGGGCGAGATCTATGCGCGGCCCGGCGAGAATGGAACCAGCGCCTCGCTGGCGGAGATGCTAGGCGACCAGGGCGTTCTGGTTGAAACGACGGAACCGGATGTCCCGGGACACCGATATGGTCTGAGCGACGCGACGCGTTTGGAATCGAAGATCGAAGACGACCGCGTGGTGATGACCTACTTCGGGCTCCAATACGGTGCCGGCGAGGATGCGCGGTTCGAGGAGTCGATTTCGATCACACTGTCGATCGCCGTCGATCCTGCCAACGACGACCTGGTCATTACCCCGTCGGTGCGCGCCCGATTCGAATCGGTCCCTGGTGAGCGTGGTCCCGGTGTGCGGCGAATGTCGCTACACGTGATGAATCTTGCACAGGATCTGAAAATGATCCTGCCCGTCGGTGAAGGCCATGCCTGGACGGCAGCAACGAAATTGGATCAGCTTATGGCCAAGGCCCAACGTTGGGACTGGCCGATGAACTGGGAGGCCGGCCTGATCATCGCCGAGGGCAAAGAGGGATGCCTCGGCATCTGGGCCGACGAACCGAAGCTCGACTACGGCTGCCATCTCGCATTGGGGCGAAGCCGGGGGGCATGGAACCTGGGATTCGATTACGAAACCACGGACATCATTCACCGCTGCGATCGTATTGAGAATGCGTCCTGGCGCATCAACGTGTTCAAGGGCTACTGGATCAAGGCGGCGGAACGCTACGTTCAACAGATGGAAGAGCAGTGGAACATGACTCCGTTGGCGGAGAAGTCCCCGGAATGGGCTGGCCATGTTCGAATCTTCCTGCCCGCCATGCCGAGCCCGCGGACGGCCCGGCGTTACGCCGAGCTTCTACCGGAGGACGCCGTCGGAATCATGACCGGGCAGGGCTGGGCGGCGGGTTACGCCGGTCATGACGGCTTTACGAACAAGACCTGCATCACGGAAGGCTGGTGGCCGAACTATCCCTTCGACAACCCGACCCGCTACGAGGCGCGCCCCCACATCCCGGAAATCTTCACGGGCATCGAGGAGGCGGGTGCGCATGTGTTTCCCTATACCGCACCGCTCCACATTTACGACGATCATCCGTTGAAGAAAAAGATAAACTATCGCGCGAATTGGGCCTTTCGGGTTTTTCAGAACCTCTACATCGAGCAATGCGTGGACCTGGTCGATCGCTACGGCGTGTCCGGTATCTACGAAGACGTTTCCTGGGTCCACAAGCGCCATGCGGACGGCCAATCGGCAAGCCATAACGTCTTTAACGGTGCCGTGCGCATGCGCGAGATGTTTCGGGAGGCCCTGCCCAACGTCGCCATGATGGGTGAGCGAAACAATGAACTAACCGCGCGCAGCCACAACTTCGCGCTCTGCTGGATTGTCGAGCCACACGCCACTCGTCACCCGATATGCGGATACCTTTTCAATCGTTTCATCGTCCGCTGGAACCTGGGTTCACGCCTCGAGAGCTACGACGACGAAGACATTTCGGGTTTCACCTGTACCGTCTGGCCGGACAATTTTGACGAGAACCCCATGCAGGAAGCGCGCATGATGCGAAAACGCGGGTTGGTCTTCGCCCGCGAGCAGTTGAACAGCCACTGGCCGGAGACATGGGATCCGGAGGTAATGCACTACTTCAAGGGCAGGGACGGCGCCGAGTACCGGTTCGTGCGCGATCGCGGCACCCGGTTCGTGAAAATGAACGGGACGGAGATGGAGACGATCTATTGGCGCCTGCGCGGGGTCGGCGAAGTCACGGCCCCGGGCGTCGGCATCGAGGGCTGGGTCGGGTACGACGGCGACCGGATCATCGGCCTGAACCCGCATGCCCCGCTCTACGTGACCGTCGAAGGGATCGAACGGCCGCCCGCGGTCATCTGCGGCCTGCCCGAAGGCTTTGCCCTGCACCGCACGCTGATCCGCGACGGATTCTGGGCCGCGAGCATCGATAAGGTGGAAAAGCTCAAGGAGCTCCCCCCTCCGGACGCGCCAACTCCCGAGACGGAACGTGCTGCCACAACACTGCGCGTGCGCGCGGACCGGCCGGTGTCGTTTCTCGGTGCCGAATCGGTGCGTGAGATCGCCGGGAACGAATACGAGATTTCGGTCAAGCTGCCCGGGGGCATTGCCTGCGCCTGGGCGAGTCCATCTGCCGTCGAGGCGGAACATCGTATTGGCTCATTGCCTGCGGTCTGTTCGATACACGGGCGCGCGACCGGATTGATCTCCGGCACGCGCGATGTCGACCTGGCTCCCGGTGGATTCAGTCAACCGTGGGGCGTTCCTCCGCTAGACGAAACCTCGCTCGCCTGGCTGCTCAAGCTACCGGCGGAACCCGTGCGGCTGGTACTGCGCTACGGTACCGGTGCCGGCTACGGCGACGGGGCGAACTACATGGTGCGGGTGAACGGACGCGAGATCTGGAAGGCCTACCGGCGACAGATTTCAGAGGAAGCGGAGAAGGCGGGAGAGAACATCGCCCCGCCCATTGAAGAAGCCGTGATCGACCTCTCCGCGCATGCCGGTCAACCGGTTGTCCTCGAACTGGCCCTGAACGGAAACCTATTCGGCATCAGCGAAACGACGGAATGGCACGCGCCGCGGCTGGAACCGATCGCGGAATAGTCTGCCGTCGGCGTCCTTGTCTGCCGGGACGTTCCTGGGGCAGGCGCAAATGGATCCGGGTTCAAGAGAGGGTCTGTCCCTGTCGGCTATACAGGGCGGGAGAAGAGGAGAACATGGCTAAACTGACTATTCAGGACATCATTCAGGCTAAGGGAAAGCGGCAGATGCACTACACAGGCGAGATACTGCCGCCGGGAAGTCGGAAAGAGGTGAGTTTCAACTTGCAGCCGGAGCGGGAGTTCGGACTGGATGAGGAGATACCTCTCAAGGCCAGGGAAGGCGGTTGGGTGCAGATTGCGGAGGAAGCGAACCACTAATTATCACTAAGAGGAGGGTCCCATTTCTTCATGATTCTGTGGTCTTGGCACCACAGTAAATGACTTGAAGAATCGTCAACCGTTCTCGCCACGTGAGTCCCGTTCCACGTGACAACGTGGTCACGGGATCGCCGCTCCGCAGGAGCGAAGACGGGTCCACCGATGAATCGAGGTTCGACGCCAAGCGGGTCGGCTAAGTGTATCCGAGTAAGTGTGTCAATTAAGAGTGCGTTTAAGTGTGCACCTGATAGGCTGTTAGTTGAGCGTTCTTTACACTTCCTCGCACACTTCGCCTGCCCGCCGTAGCCCGGAGGGCGAAGGCTGGGTCGCAACCCTTAACCAGATACCCTTAAATGAACCGCTTAACCGATTCCGGGCACAACCTAACCTCGGGGTCTGACCCGAATGGCGCTTAGATCCGGAAACTCGAACGAGCGGGAATATGAGCGAGCAGGAAGCGAAACTCGCCTTGATCGAGATCGGGTTGCAGGAGTTCTGCGAGCGGTTCCTGCCCGATGAAGCCCTGCCGCACCTGGTTGCGTTGTGGGATGCGGTTGGGGGCTGCAAAAAGTTGAACGTGACCCGCGGCGAAGTGTTCGGTAAGGATGTTGACATGCGGGAGGGTGTGGCTTAGTACCATGGGCATGGCCGTACATCGCGGAAACGCCTTTCTGTTACTTTTCGTTCTGGCAGGGATGCTCGCCTTCACATTCCGGACTTCCGCGGGGGAAGAGCCATCAGAAGATGAGCTGGCGGAACTGCGGGAAGCCTCCGTCCAAATCTTGAACAGAGCGTTGCAGGAGGAAACCGAATGGGTCAAAGTCCACGCCGCCGAAATCCTGGTGTACAACAATTATCCGGAAGAGGTCCGTCCAACGTTCGAAGCTGAACTGGAGAAAGATCCGCCCGCAGAATATCGCATTGGAATTTGGCGGGTACTGGCTAAAGCAGCGGGCAATGACAAGAGAATCCGCCAGAAGTATTTCAAGAAGATTATCGCAGCGTTTGAGGATCCGGCCGGTCCGGATCGTGAGCATGCCGTTGAAACGCTTGCCAAGTTAGGATACAGCGATGCATCGCCTGAAGTTGTTGCAGCATCCAGACAGCAGGAAGGAAGCATGACCGCCTATGCCCGCTGGGTATTGGCAAACTCTGGAAGTCGTGAGTATGAGGCGTCACTTGCCGGACTTCTGGATTCAGAAAATCCTGACGCTCGAGGTGTTGCGGGATATGCGCTCCGCCATCTTGCCGGGGTAGCTCCCGAAATACTGACAAAACTGAGGCAAGCAGCCGAAACAGAGAACAGTCTCGATGACAGCTGGAGCCGGGTCTATATGCTCAGCGCGTTGTACGTACATTCAGGAGCAGACGAATACAAGGCCCAGAAAGATTACGCCAAAACAGAACTGCTGGAATATGTCCAGACGGGTGGCAAGGGGGAAAAAAACGAACTCGGTTGCGCTCTTGCCGAAGCAGGCGACATGTCGGATCTGTCAACCGTCAAAATACTTTTGGAAGATCCTGAGTCTGATGTCCGCGTGTACGCAGCAAACGCTGTCTTACGAATCGCGCGACAGGACGTTCGCGGGCTGCGGACAAATCAACCATGAAACTCCGGATTGTTCTGATCATTCTCGCAGCGCTGGGCATCGCGTATCTCGTAATCAACTTCAAGCCCGCGCCGGCAGCGCCGCAGACGACCGACGCGGCGGCGCCGTCGTCGACCGATCCGCAAACGACTGGGGCTACACGCCTGCCTCGTCTGCTGGACGACGCCGATGCCGTCCCCGCATCGTTCGCCGAAGCGCCCATGCTCGCCGAGCGCGTCGCGGCCGACGCGCTGCCGCCGATCGAGCAGCGCCTGCCTGCCGAGCCGGCGGTCATCGCGCCGACAGACGAGATCGGCCGGTATGGTGGCACGTGGCGCGCCGGCTTCACTGGACCGGCCGACGGCCAGAACATCGATCGCATCCAGCACAACCATCTGCTCTACTGGAGCGCCGACGTCAAATACGTCACGCCCTGGATCATCCGCGCCTGGGACGTGTCCGACGAGGGCAAGACCTTCACCTTTCATCTGCGCAAGGGCATGAGGTGGTCCGACGGCCATCCCTTCACGACGGCCGACATCATGTTCTGGTACGAGGACGTCTACCAAAACGAGCAGCTCAATCCGGTCCGCGCCAACTGGAACCAGATCGGCGGTCAGGAAGGTGTCTGGGAGCAGGTCGATGACCATACCTTCCGCGTCCGCTTCAGTCAGTCCTATTACACGTTCCTCACCGAGCTGGCGTCCCTGGGCGTCGCCGGTCACTTCACACGGGGCAACCAGGCCCTGGGGGTATTCGCGCCGCGACACTACGTCAAGCAGTTCCATCCGGATTTCGTCGATGCGGCCGAGCTGGATGTCCAGGTCAAGGCCGAAGGCTTTGAGACCTGGGTCCAACTGTTCAAGTTCAAGAACGACCCCAAGCTGAACCCCGAATGCCCCGTGACCACCCCGTGGCTGGTCAAGACGCCGGTCAACACGGCGCAGATGGTGCTCGAGCGAAACCCCTATTACTGGGTCGTCGACACCGACGGCAACCAGCTTCCCTACATCGACCGGATCGTCCTGGGCCTGGCCGAGAACCTGGAGGTCCTGAACCTGCGGGCCATCGCGGGCGAATACGACATCCAGGGCCGCCACATCCTGATGGAAAAGATTCCCGTGCTCCTGGAGAACCAGCAGCGCGGCAACTACCGTGTCCGCTACTGGCCCAGCCAGGCGGGCACGGACGCCGGGCTCTTCTTCAACCAGACGTACGACGGCGACGCCGAGGTCGCCCATTGGCTGGCCGATCGGGACTTCCGCATCGCCCTGTCGATCGGCATCGACCGTGGCCAGCTCAACGAGATCTTCTGGCTGGGGCTGGGGCTGACGGGGTCCGCCTGCCCGCCGGCCACCGTGGCCTACTCGCCCGGCGAGGCATACCGGCAGCGACACGCGCAGTTCGACCCCGATCGTGCCAACCAGGTGCTCGACGAGTTGGGGCTGAAGCAGCGCGACAGCAAAGGATACCGCATGCGCCGCGACGGGGCGGGACGACTCGTTCTGGAGGTCCAGACGATCGGTGCCGCCTTCATCAACTTCACGGGGATCGCCGAGAACGTCACCGAACAGTGGCGCCGGCACCTTGGGATCCAGGCCGTCGTGCAGGAACTCGAGCGCTCCCTCTCGGTCACGCGTCATGAGAACAATGATGTTCAGGTCTATGTGTGGTCCAACGACGGCTCGGACAACCCCTGGGCGCATCCGTTTCAGGTGCTGCCCAACCACGTGCGCAGCTGGGCGCCGCTGTTCGGGCGATGGTGGCAGACCGGCGGCCAGAAGGGCCGCGAGCCGACAGAGCCGGCCCGCCGAATGGTGGAGTTGTACGAACAGGGCAAGGCCGTGCCCGAGCAGGAGCGCTACGCCCTGGGGCAGGAACTGCTGAAGATCTACGCCGACCAGGCCTACGTGATCGGGACGGTCGGCGTGTCGCCGGCCATGATGGGCGTGTGGGTCGTCAGCAACGACCTGGGCAACGTGCCCGAGAGCGTCCCCTTCAGCACGCCCGCGCAAACGCCCGGGCACGCACTGCCGGAGCAGTTCTTCTTCCGAGTGAACGGCGCGGATAGACCGGGAACCTGATCCCCCCATGCTCACCTACCTGATTCGCCGGTTCATGATCGCGCTGGGAACCGTCTGGGCGATCTCGATCCTGACCTTCGTGATCATTCAGCTTCCTCCGGGCGACTACGTCACCTCCTACATCGCTCAACTGGAAGCGTCCGGCGACATCGTTACCGACCAGGAAGCGGAGAACCTCAAGCGACAGTACGGATTGGACCAGCCGGTGACGATGCAGTACGTCAAGTGGGTCTCGCAGATCATGCGCGGCAACTTCGGGATGTCCATGGAGTGGCGGCGGCCGGTCGGCGACCTGATCGGCGAACGGCTGGCGCTGACGGTTCTGCTCGCACTGGCGGCACTGGTCCTGACGTGGATTCTCGCGCTTCCCGCCGGCATCTACTCGGCCATTCGCCAATACTCGCCCGCGGACTACACCATCACGTTCCTCGGGCTGGTCGGTCTGGCCGTTCCCAATTTCCTGTTGGCCCTGGTCGTGATGTACATGGGCTTCCGGTACTTCGGCGCCAACGTCGGGGGCCTGTTCTCACCCGAGTACATCGACGCGCCCTGGAGCCTGGCGCGCTGCTGGGACCTGATGAAGCACCTGTGGCTTCCGGCACTGATCCTCGGTGCCGCAGGCACGGGCCACCTGCTCCGCATCATGCGCGCCAACCTGCTCGACGAGATCCGAAAGCCCTACGTCGTCGCCGCCCGCGCCCGCGGCCTGCAGGAGCACCGTGTGGTGCTCAAGTATCCCGTGAGGCTGGCCCTGAACCCGTTTATCAGCACGATCGGCTACACGCTACCCGTGCTCGTCTCCGGGAGCATCATCATCTCGATCGTCCTGAGCCTGCCCACGGTGGGGCCGCTGCTGCTCAAAGCACTGCTGGCGCAGGACATGTTCCTGGCCGGGACGATCATCCTGCTCATCGGCGTCCTGACCGTCATTGGAACATTCATCTCCGACCTCATGCTTATGTGGGTCGATCCACGCATTCGGATGGAGTCATGATGGCCGACGCCTCGCAGACGTCCGCACCCGACGCCGATGCACGGATCGACGTGTCACCGGCACGCCTCATGTGGCGGCGCTTCCGCAAGCATCGCGTGGCGATGGGTTCGATGGTCCTGCTGTTCGGCTTCGCAATCATCGCGATCGGCGCGGAGTTCTTTGCGACCACGGACCCGCACCTGCCCGAAGCGCATCGGAGCCTCATGCCGCCACAGTCGATCCGCCTGTTCGACGGTTCTACCTTTCGACCCCACGTCCTCGCCGTCCGGGGGCACCGGGATCCGCAGACGCTCCAGCGCGTGTACGAGGTCGATCCGGATCGCCGGATTCCCGTGCGGCTGTTCGGCCACGGATACGAGTACAGGTTGCTGGGCCTCATCCGGACCGACCGCCACCTGATCGGCGTAACCCGGGAGCACAAGGGCGAGCCGGCAATCTTTCTGCTGGGCACCGACGTGCAGGGCCGCGACCTGTGGTCGCGGCTCATGCTGGCCACGCGCGTTTCCATGTCGATCGGGCTCGTCGGCGTTGCCCTGAGCCTGTTGATCGGCATCGTCCTGGGCGGCTTTGCCGGCTACCTGGGCGGCTGGGTCGACATGACCGTGCAGCGCATGATCGAGATCCTGCGTTCGATTCCCACCATCCCGCTCTGGATGGGCCTGGCGGCCGCGATGCCGCGGGACTGGTCGATCCTGCGCGTCTACTTAGCGATCACAATCATCCTGTCGCTGATCGGGTGGACCGAGCTGGCCCGCGTCGTCCGGGGCCGATTCCTGGTGCTGCGCGAGGAGGATTTCGTCAAGGCCGCCCGCCTGATCGGTGCGCGCCGCAAGCGCATCATCTTCCGGCACATGCTGCCGTCGTTCTACAGTCACATCATCGCCGCGACGACCGTCGCGATCCCCACGATGATCATCAGCGAAACGGCCTTGAGCTTCCTCGGACTGGGCCTGCGCCCGCCCGCGGTGAGCTGGGGCGTGCTGCTGCAGCAGGCACAGAACGTGCAATCGGTCGCACTGTCGCCGTGGCTGATGATCCCCGCGATTCCCGTGATCATCGCCGTGATGGCTTTCAACTTCGTAGGAGATGGACTGCGCGATGCCGCCGACCCCTATGGCCAGTGATGTTTGCACCCCGCTCCTGTCGGTACGCCGTCTCAAGACGGTGTTCCCGCTCGACGAGGGCACCGTGATTGCCGTCAAAGACGTGAGCTTTGACCTCCACGCGGGTCGGACGCTCGCGCTGGTCGGCGAGAGCGGCTGTGGCAAGAGCGTCACGGCCCGTTCAATCCTGCGCCTGCTCGACCGGCCCGGGCGGATCGAAGCGGGCCAGGTGCTTCTTCGGCGGCCTTCGACCGAGCAGGCCGGGCCAGAGACGATCGACCTGGCCAAGCTCGACGACGACGGTCCGCGGATCCGCGAGGTCCGAGGCGGTGAGATCGGCCTGATCTTCCAGGAGCCGATGGCGAGCCTCAGCCCCGTGCACACGATCGGAAACCAGTTGACCGAAGCGATTCGACTGCACCGCGACGTGAGCAAGTGCGAGGCCCGGTCAATGGCGATCGGCCTGCTGCGTGAGGTCGGCATTCCGCAGCCGCAACAGCGGATCGATTTTTACGGCTTCGAGCTCAGCGGCGGCCTGCGGCAGCGGGCGATGATCGCCATCGCCCTGGCGTGCCGCCCGCGGCTGCTCATCGCCGACGAGCCGACCACGGCGCTCGACGTGACAACCCAGGCACAGATCCTCCAGTTGCTGCGCCAACTGCAGGCGCAGCACGAGATGGCCATCCTGCTCATCACGCACGACCTGGGTGTCGTGGCCCAGACCGCCGATGACGTGGCCGTCATGTACCTGGGCGAAATCGTCGAGTGCGCCGACGTCGACACGATTTTCCACGACCCGCGCCATCCCTACACGCGCGCCCTGCTCAAGTCGATGCCCGCCATGCACGCGACCAATCGGGGCCGACTCGAGACGATCGCGGGGTCAGTGCCTCATCCATTCCAGCGTCCTTCGGGCTGCCCGTTTCACCCCCGATGCCCACAGGTCATCACCGGCCAATGCGACTGCCAGGCGCCTCGGTTGCGCGCCATCGGCGAATCGCACCAGGTGAGCTGTCTGCTCGAGGAGGCCGGATCATGACGGGCCCGCAGTCGCGGGCCGACACCCGCAAGCTGCTGGAGGTCCGGGACCTCCGCAAGCACTTTCCCATCCGCAAGGGCCTCACACGGCGGAAGGTGGGACAGGTCCGCGCGGTGGACGGCGTCAGCTTCGAACTGCTCGAAGGGGAAACGCTCGGTCTCGTCGGCGAAAGCGGATGCGGCAAGACCACGACCGCGCATTGCATTCTGCGCGGTCTGGAACCGACGTCCGGACGGATCCTCTTTCGAATGGACAGCGGCGAGGTGGTCGACCTCGCCGAGCTTGATGAATCGCAACTGCGGCCTTTGCGCAAGCAGATGCAGATGATCTTCCAGGACCCGTTCTCCTCGCTGAACCCGCGCATGACGCTGCTGCAGATCGTCGGTGAGCCCCTGCTCGTGCACGGCGTCGCGAGCGCGCGCCAGAGGCGGCAGCGCGTCGCCGAGCTGCTTGAGCTGGTGGGCCTGAGCCCCGACCACATGCGCCGTTTTCCGCACGCGTTCAGCGGCGGGCAGCGCCAGCGCATCGGCATCGCCCGGGCCCTGGCGCTGCAGCCGCGCCTGATCGTGGCAGACGAGCCGGTCTCGGCGCTCGATGTGTCCGTTCAGGCGCAGGTCCTGAACCTGCTGATGCAGTTGCAGGACAAGCTGAAGCTGTCATACGTCTTCGTGGCCCACGACCTGAGCGTCATGAGGCACATCTGCGACCGCGTCGCCGTCATGTACCTGGGTCGAATCGTGGAAACGGCCCCGACGGAACAACTCTTCAGCGCGCCGAGACATCCCTATACCGCCGCGCTGCTCGCGGCGGTGCCCGCCCCCGATCCCCGCGTTCGCAGCCAGAACGAGCCGCTGAGCGGCGAAGTCGCCGACCCCGCCGATCCGCCCGCAGGCTGCCACTTCCACCCCCGCTGCCCGCACGCGGAAGAACGCTGCCGGCAGCAGATGCCTCAGCTCGAAGCGATCTCGCCGGGCCATGAGGTCCGCTGTCACCTCGCCCGACAACTGACGCTGGAGGGTGTCGAGATCCCGGCGGCGAAGGGTTCGAGCTGACGGTCTGAAAGAGAGAGATTAATTCGGCGCTTCAGGATTAAGTGTGGAATTTTCCATTGGCCCATATGCCCCGGCTTGCCCTGCTGGGTCGGTTAAGGGTATCCGGCCCGCCCGAAATGCTGCGCGGATGCGCTGCGGGCGGGTTAAGGGTGGCGACGCTTGCCCGCCGGAGGAGGGAAGTGTACGAGGAAGTGTAGAAAACGCTCAACAGCCTATCCCCCACGTGCACACTTAAACGCACTCTTAACCGCCACACTTACTCGGATACCCTTAACCGAACGGCTTACACGATCTTCTCTCGTTGCTGGTCATAGCGCATTCCCCGACAGAAAATCCCCCGCGTATTTCGGAAGCGCCTTAATTCTCTACCTTCTTCCCCCAGATCTTTACCTCGTCCCAGTCACCGAAGTTGTTGAACGAGCCGACGCCAAACCCGCCGGAGAGAAATGTCTCGTCCTTGACCGACATGCAGGGCCTTGCCATGTCATCAAAGAACACCTGGATGAGAGCTCCTTTGCGGATGACTTTCACCTTGTGCCAGTTATCGTCCCAGTTCACTCCCGGATTCTCTTTGCTTGTGTGTTTCGAGATCGGCCTGCGCGGCGCGTCGTTGACGAGATGGATCTGGTTGGACTTCGAATCCGTTTTCATACCTAAATGGACATAGTAAAATTTTGTCGGTCCCCGGTATCCGAAGAAGACGATCATGTCCTGGTGCGCACCGTCTTCCTTGTCCCGGCTCTTCACCTTTACCTCGAATACGAAGTCGCTTACCACGATGTCCTTTAGTACGGACCGGCTGCGCGGGCTCTTCACTACCGGGTCATATGTCGATCTGCTGCCCAGCCTGTAGATCTGTCCTTCGTCACTTGCAACAAGGCTCCAGTTTTCTTTGTCCATCGGCTCCCATTCATGGGCGCCCTCCTCAAAGTCCGTGCTATAGACGAGAGAGTATTTCTCTTTGATGTCATCGCCGGGGAGATCATTTTTCTTTTCCGCGCTTCTGCCGGGAAGAGCGATTAAGGTCGCTCCAACGGTCAACAGGCCTACTATCAATGTACGCACTAGTCCGCCACCACCCGGTAGTTCTTTGACGTGGACGGCCCAGAGGGATCGAACATGATGATGGCAGCGCCGTTTCCGATGGCGATCGCGCCGGTGTCCGTGAAATTCGAGGAACCCAGGTCGGGCGTGGATTGCAGCCGGTATGTCGCGTTCGACACACTGTCGAAGGTCGCCCCCAGCGTGTCCTCGATCACCACGAGTTCGACGGACGAATTGGGGATTGGTACCGCAAAAAACTGGATTTCTCCGAACCCGACGAAACCGCCATCGCCATGATTCGATAAGATGTCCAGCGCGACGAAGCGGGCACGGACGTCGCCGAAGTCAATCACATCGGGAACGGTCTGGTTCGCATCTCCAGTGGGTGCAATTGTTAAATTGGATGTGCTTCCCAACTGTGTCCATCCCGTTGAGATAAATGCCGATTCGTTCCCGTCATTATTGGCATTGGGATCAGCGGCAGCATCCAGGTACCAGATGTCAGCCGTAGCCACGCCGCGATCTTCGTTGTCTAAACCGCCCTCTGAACCATCCGGGTTGAAGTTAAAGAAGAACGCGTCTTGAAGCGCATAGGTCTGCCCCAGGTCGACCTTGAACCAGTTTCCCTCAGTGCTGTTAATGTCCGCCAGAAAGTTGTAGGTGTCGCCGAAGGCATTCGTTCCGAAGGCGTGCGCGTAATTGTTACGGTCGGTCGGGTCCCCTCCACCAAGCACGATGCCTGAGCCATTGATCGCTCTATCCGGTGTGCGTGCACCCCCGACGGTCCGGCTCGCGGTGGGGGTAATCGAGCCGTCAAACGCGCCGGGAGGGCCACTGCCATCGTCGCCGATTGCGCCGGCGATCATTGCAGCATCGACATCCGGAGGAAGCAAGGTCAGCACCATCTCGTGCACGAACTTGCCGCTGAACAAGTACAAGCGGTCCGCCTCCCGCCAGGCCCCGATCGGACCGTCCGAACCTGGGAACAGCACGTGCCCCCGGGGATCGCGGGTCACGGTCTTGAAATCGGTCGTGTACCCGTAGATCAGCCGCGCATCGCCATCGAAGTAGTGGCTCTCCTGCCAGGCGACCAGGTACTCATCCACGCCGGAGCCGTTCGGCCCCAGGTACCCGATGAATCCAGGCCGATATACGCCGGCACGGCCCCCGCCGCCGTCGTTCTGGTGAATGATCGGGTTTTCGGGAAAGTAATTCCAGTTGCGGGCGTCGATCGACGAGGCGAAACCGATCTTGGTCGGCTCGCCGGCGGTTGTCGATGTGCCGCGAAGACAGGCCAGCCAGCCGCCGTCAACCAGGCGATGGACGGTGTTGTAGCTGGATGCTTCACTGATCCACGGATCGGACATCGTGGGCAGTACGGGAACATATTGCGGAGTTGTGCCGGACGAGGCGCTTTGCCAGATCGTCCAGTTGTGCGAGGCCAGGTCCGGCGTGGTTGCCATGGCAGTCAACTGGAAACCCGGGACAGTCGTTCGGATGTGATTGAAGTAATGAAAATAGACGAACCAGAGCTGCTCCGCGGCGTTCCACACGACCCAGGGACTCGCCGTATGGTCCGGGTCGTCCGGATTGGAACTCGACGCGTGAAAAGCCGGCACAACCAGATTGTCGGAACGACCGGGCACGTTGACGTTCTTCGAGTAGGGCCCGGTGATGGAATCAGCCACCGCAACACCGATCCCGGATCTCGGATCATGATGCGAGTAATAGAGATAGTATTTCCCGTCGGGATTCGGACCATGGTCGTTCCTGACGACACATGGAAACCCAACCGTGTCGCCGCCGCCCGCGGGCCAACTCGAATTCTGCCACGTGGGGTGCTCCCAGTCCTCCGTCTGCCAGAGGATTTGCGTGGTGGAATCCACGTTGAGGGGCAGGTCGCCGTCCAGGTCGGTCAGGTCGACAACCTGCAGATTGTTGTCGAGCAGCGTTTGGTTTGTCGACCGCACGATGTCCGGAATGCGCATCAGTGGATAACCACTCTCACCCGCCTGAAAGACGACGGTTTGCGTGAGCTCACCCATCGAGACACTTGCGACCAGTATTAACGCCAGTCCTGCCCACGCCGAGCCTCCTACTACGCTCTGCGAGCTTCGTAGGACAAGTCGCAGGACATGCCTGCCTTCAATTCCTCTTGCTTTCATTGCGACCATTACAGGCCTTCCAATCAGTGGTCTCCAGCATCGCGATTGCCGAAATCATGGTCTGCCGCCATCGGGGCGGGTCAAAGCGGCCAGTCTTCCATTCTTCATTTCGACGAGGGTGGGTTCGTGCATGTGATGGTCTTCTGCTTCCGCCAGGGACCAACCAGCATTCGCCTGCAAATATACTTGCGAACTGGATAATGTCCATTGGTGGTTCCCTTAAACCGCGACTTAACCGTCACCCTTGCTCGGAAACCCTTAACCGACACACTTTTCCCGGGTGCCGTAGTAGCGAGTAAGTCGATCGGCTAAGTAAGGCAAACTCCTGTCTCACTTCATCGCGCCGCGCAGTTCGAGGATCCATCGGATCATCTCCTGGCGCAGCGCGTCGAGGTCGTGAGGCGGTACCGCACCCGGGGGGAGGATCCTGGGCTTGCTCTGGATGGGGACGCCATGGATCCATGTTTCAGCCGAACGGCCCATCGCCACGAGGTCGGGGCGGCCGCTCGACTTGGCGCGGCGGATGTGGGCCTGCAGTGTTCGCAGGTAGCGCACGTCATCAACACCCTCGCGGAACCCCTCCCACTGAATGGTATCGATAGGGCCGTCGAGGCTCGCATAGGTCATGCTGTGGTCCTTCCACCGCTGATTGGGGTCGATATTGAAGTCATCCCAGCCGGCATCGTTGCGCCAGCCGCCCACGCCGAAATCGGCCTGATAGGCGAAATTGCACGCCCCATCCCAGCCGCCTTTCCAGAGATGTAATCCGTAGTTCTGCCGATAGAGGTCGGGTTGTTCCAGTCCGCTCATCGGATTCATGTAGCGCAGGACCCGATGGCCGATCGCATGCATCTTGTCGGCATGCACCGCGGTATCGGTCCACCAAAGATTGGCGATATCCAGCAGGTCCCCGACCAGCTCCCAATAGTCGGTCCCGCAGGAGACCCACACCTTTGCCCCCACATCGCGCGCGGCCTGCCACGCAGGGCGCTGGGCTTTCAGCGCTTCGCCCTTCCGCTCATCGGCTCCGTAAAAGTAAATGTCCTTGAACCCCCACGGTCGGGCAAAGTCCATGAACTCGGTCAGTTCTTTTTTCAGCGTCTCCAGCCGTTCCTCGGTCGGGTTGTTATAGCCAACGCCGATTCCGCTGTAGAGCAGCGTCTCCATGTCCAACCCGACCCGCCGGCGGATCTCGAAGAGTTCCGCCATCTTATCCCGTTCGAATGCGCGGCGGGACTCGGGACTTAGAATGCCGTGGGCCTTCATGTTCCGCAGATCCGCCTCGATCTGCGCCGGCGTTTTGCCCCGGTAGCTTGTGGTCGGCTCCCCGTCGTTGGGCTGATCGTAGTAGTAGATCGAGTACAGCATGTCGGGTGCTTGCAGGTCGAAGGGCAGAACCGTGAGTTCGAGGGCAAGCTGCTGCGGCTCAGCATCGGCGGGCGAGACGGTGATGGCACCGGTGTAACGTCCGGGCTCCGTGTCGGGTGGCACTTGCACCGTGACCCAAAACTGCTGGGTCGTCCCTGCCGGAATGTCAACCGGCAGAAGTTGTGGGGCATCGCGACGCCGGCGGGGGTCGCCCAAAACGTTCATTCGCCCGGCACGATCCACCCGGACAAGTTCATTGTTGTTGAGCAGCAGTTCGGGGGTCAGCAGCGGCAGTCCGGGATGCTCCTTCAGGCCCGCCTGATACCAGCACTTGACCCCCTTGACGTCCACCGCGGAAGCGGGAAGGATCCGGTCTATTCCCTTCAGCTCGGAAACCTGAACTCGGACCCCGGAGAGTTTCTCGTAGGCCGTCACGGCAAAGCCCGCGGCCTCGTATTCATCCCGGCATGCCGTGATTCGCAATATCTCGCTGCCCGGCGTCAGCACCGGATCGGTCGAGGGCAGCACGACCTCACCGTTGCCCGTTACGTTGGGCGTCTGCCAGCAGACATACTCCGTCTCCGCCGACAACAGCCGGCCGATGTTCGTTTCAACTGCCTGGATGTGATTGGGCTGTTCCCAATCGCTGTGTCCCTCGACGACACGCAGGAAGGTCTTAGCAGCGGCGTTCCAGCGTTTGACGGCGGCGAGGGTCTGGGTCAGGACTCTCTCGTCGGCCGTCGTGGCGACGATTTGCTCCGCCTGCTGCAGGAGTTTCCGGCGAAGCGGCTCGACCGGCCGGTGAGGCTTGCCATCGCCTTGTTCCTCCAGGGCCTTTCTGCGATCGGCCATCGTGGTGCCCAGGCGGAAGCGCCGGGCCGAGAAGCTGGTTGACCGATACAACTCGCGATCGCGATCCGAGTCGAAGATTCGCAGGACCATCCAACCGGCCGGGTACATGCCCTGCCACTTGTCGTATCGCAGGGCGACGTAATCGATGGCGACCTCCTGCCGACCGCCGGCTCCGGCAACAAACGCCACCTCCGTTTTCCGGGCCGGTTCCGCGAGATTCTCCGGAGCGAAATAGGCTGACCGATTGGCCCGTCCGTCACTGAGTCTGTGGCCTTCGTAAATCTCCAGCACGGCTTTCAGATTGCGCTCCCCGGTCGCGGCGTCAACGACCGCGAGCTTCATCCGGCTGTTCGGGTTGACGCCTTGCCACTGATCTCCCAGCGATTCGATGATCACGTCCGGCGACGACGAAAAAAGAAAATGGGCATCGCCCCCATTCCAGCCCGGGTTGGCATCGCCGGCCACGAACGCTTCGGCGGCCTGTCCCAGCTGCGTTTGGTCCGCGGCGACTGGCTCGGGGCGGATTGTCTGCTTCCCGTTGGTCATCGACAGCCGGCACCAACCCGCGGCGTCCTTCGTAAACCGAAAGGTTACCGTGTCTCCAATCGTGCAGTTGAGCAGACGCGTCTGGTTGTCGCCCCAGATCCGTCCATCCCACCAGCGCAACGTTCCGTCGGAGTTCCGATAGCCGATGAAGGTCCCCATGTCCCGGCGGATCTGGATGAACCACCGCTGGCGGGCCTGGTCCGGACTGGCCGGGTTCTCCGCCAGCTCCTCGGCACTGACACTCAGAATCCGGTGACCATCTTCCCGTCCGGTCTGGGCCTTGAGCAGCGTGTAGTGAAACGTCAAGTCGTACGTCCCGGGCAGCGGCGCAGCGGTGTAGACGTAGCCGGCGCTGGCGCTTTTCCTCTGGGGCGAATCGATCTCCAGCAGTCCGTCACCGGGTTGAATGGAATAGCCGGACGGGACCTCCCGGGGCCCGGCCAGGGCGGCCCGAACGCCGGTACCTCCGGAAAGATAGACCTTCCACGACCCCGCGGCTGGATGAGGTTTCGGGGCAGCCTCGGCCGCCGGTGCGGCCAGGATCAGAAGAGATCCCAGGATGGTGACCCAAAGTAGCGAATGTCGAATCATGAGTTCTTGTGCATCGTATGTTCTAAAACGTTAGCCGTTAGCACATTCTTCGGTGGACGAGAACGGAAAACGAGGAGAGATCCTTCAATCGTCAACCGCTATCGTCGCCGTTCTCGTACACCGATCTTGGCCCTTTTTGGACGACTGTGATCTCCGCTCGCGCAGCGACAAGGCGTTCAGGTTCATCTGTAATAGTTCACTAGTCTCCAGTGGGGATCCTGTAAACATGCGCGCCGGCGGCACTGAAGTCGTCCCGGATCCGGCCGTCTGCAAAGCCGCACTTGCGTCCCTGCTCGAACAGCACTTCCGGCGGGCCTTGGGCGTTCAACTCGGAAACGTCGATCGCCGCCGCCAGAGGCCTCTCGGTGCTGTTGACCGCGATGATGGTCCACCAGCCCTCGTGCGCCTTGGCCCAGGTTTCAATGCCGTCGGTGGCCGGGACGGTTCGCGACTTGCCTTTTGCTTCCAGTACGGGCCGCAGTTGAGCGAGCTCGGTGAGGACGTGCTTACTGGCGTCCCAGAGATTGTCCGGCCCCTCCCAGCTCACGCCGCCCTTGCCGTTGATTGTGGCTCGCGCGTAGCGGTATTCGAAGAACAGAATTCCCTTTGCGCCCCCGACGATGGATGCGTAGGCGCTGAGCCGTACCTGTTCGGGAGTCGGCCCCTCGGGGATCGAGGGATCATCTGACAGCCCGTCCGGGCCCTCGACCACGAAGGAAAACATCTGGGGCATGATCCAAACGGGCTTTTGTCCCCGGGATGCCTCCCGCGCGTCGGTGATCTGGCGGATGGTGGTTTTGACGATGTTGGGCGTCGGCTTCGGGCCGCGGGTGTAGCGATCGGGGATGATGACGTCAGCGAATACTCCGTACCGCTTGTAGGAGTAGGCGCTCCAGTCGATCAGGTCGACGAAGTGATGCGAGTCGAGCCGGCGGACTTCCTGGTATGAGCGGTGAATGATCTCGATGCCGTTGGGCCTGTCACAGAAGTGCGCTCCCGGCTCCTCGAGGAAGTGGTATCCGATGACGGCCGGGTGTTCCCGCTGGATGTTAGTCATCCGCCGAACGGTTGACAGGTCCTCACCGGCATACACGGAGCCGATGACGAAGATCCCGGCTTTGTGGACGGCGTCGAAGAGGTCCCACATTTGGGCTTGTCGCTTCGTGGTCGGCCAGCCGAGCATGACGCAATTCATGCCGGTCTTCTTGAACTCGGCGACATCGTCTTCGCCGAAGTTGGCGAGCATGCCGACGGGGAATGTCCGTTTGCCGTCGACCAGCATCATGCCGTCCGTATCGAAGCGGACCTTTCGGACACCCTCTTCGGGGCGCCGGCGCCGCAGGATCAAACGACTCTCGGCCTCGGCGACCTCCTCGTCGCCCCGGTTCAGTCGTGCCCGGACCTTATAGTCACCCATCGGGGTCTTGTCGGCGGAGAACCGAAAGGCGTGAGATCGACGATCCACCGGGGTGATTTCCCGCGTATCCACCACCGCGCCGTCTTTGCCTTCGTCCTGGCTGACGATTTCAACCACCAAGCTGTCAGCCATGTCCGCGTTGACCAGGACCTCGGTCTCGATCGGCGCCGAATCGCCCAGGACGACGGGGCGCTCCGTCCGCACGACGAGGTCTTGTGGAATGGAAACGCGCCTGGATACCGTGATCTTCCTTCCCTGGCCGTCGGCGATCGCCAGGGAGACCGTCTCGGTGCCCGCCATCAGCTTGTAATCGAAGGGCGAGATCATCGGACGAGCCCGTTCGGCCGGGACGGCATTCGCCTTCTCCGTCTCCCGGCATGACCATTCAACCTGCAGTTCTCCTTCCAGATCTCTCGACGCCGCAATGGAGGCCCTTGCCCGATTCGCTCCCCGAATACCGCCGCCCCAATCGA
>CAUZEO010000010.1:0-37443 GCA_963578625.1 Kiritimatiellia bacterium
GCGCGTTGACGCATACGTCGACAAATGGAGGATCCACGACGGAGGTGAAGACCGCCGAAGGCGTTCACGCCAAGATTCGATGGAGCATGGAGCCCGGAAACGGTGATCTTGTGCTGCAGCTTTCCGCTAAGTGCCCGGAGCCCGTGAAGGCCATTCATTTTCACATCCGGGGATTTGACATCGCGAACCATCCGCTCGTCACGGTCGACGGCCAGGGGGTTGGCCTCGTCCACCCGGCGCCGTTTACCGGCAGTTCGGTTGGATCCGTCCCGGTGGCTTTGTTTCAAGGTGATGAGGATGGCTGGGTGATGGAAGGGCGGGGGCCCGAGCATTGGCATGCGGGTTTCACCGCTTCCGGCCATGGGCAAACCGCCGACATCAGCGTGAAAAGAAACCATCCCGTTCCCACACGTACCCCGCACCCCGTGGAAGTGAGGTTCCGTACCTACCAGGGGCATTGGGCCGACGCCGTGGATCCGCATATTGAGTGGATGGAAAAGGGCGCCGGCTATGCCCCGCTCGGAACAGGCTACCATCCGGAGTGGGTAGGGGACATCACAGCGCAATCCTACGTTCGTGTCGGCGACTTCGATCGGCTGGAGAAACTGGCCCGCCGGGTTGATCCTGCCCGCACCATCATTGGCAGGCAGGTAGCGTATCGGCATTACCCCATCGATCACTTCTGGCCCGATTACACACCGACCGACACCGCGAAGCAATGGTTTCGCCGGGCCCGCGAACTGGGATTTCATGTCGGCGCGCATTTCAACAGCAAGGGCATCGACTATCGCTTCCCCGAACTGATCGAACGGTACCGGGATGGGCTGAACCAGATCGGCGTCGATGAGCATGGGATGCCGGTGTACGAAGGAGCCAACCCGTTATTCGCCTATTGCTCCGTCGCGTTGGAGCCATTCCGGAGGTACATCATCTCGCAGATCAAGGAAGCGGTGGATGCCGGCGTCGACCTGATTTACTGGGACCAGTCCGGCGGCGGGGGAGGGAAGGCTGTCGTCGACGGTGTGGATACCTCCATGGGGCTCATCCTCCTGATCAAGGAAACGCTCGAAACCTACCCGGGTGTTGCGGTGGAAACGGAGCAGTTCAATCCAATGTGCACCCGGTACGCCAGCTTCTCTCTTTCCCAGATGGGAACCGGTCACCCGCTGAGCGGTTATATTTTCCATCGCTTCATCAATATTCTGCCCGAGTCCAGAATGGTTGCGCCGACCCAGGAACTGCAGATGGACTCCAATCAATCGTTCGGCCATTTCATACCATCCGCGATTGACGAATCATGGCTGCAGATCGCGGCCGCATTCCAGCAGTACGATCTGGTTCCTGATGTTCGCCTTCCGCGAAAACGGTTCATCCACTACGTGCAAGAACACGCCGGAGGCGTATACCCGGTCATCGAAGCGACACCGCCGGAAGGAGAGAAACTCTTCGGGTACCGCGGACGCGACGGAGTGACCGCATACTTCGAGAAGTTTCCCGGAAAGCGAGGCCTGGTCGTATACGAGCCTGATAAGGAGCCGCGCTGGGTGGGGACCCGGATCGGTAACATCCGAACCTGGGAGGGACCCGGCATCGTGCGGGAATGGGAAGATTCGGTTCTTTCCTCCTACGAGCCAATGGCATTCAACGGCGACACGGTCATCGGACTCGATCCGGGCAAGACCTACGCACTGGAACCTGAGGGCGTTGTCCAGGCCGATCGTTTTCACCTGACGGCCCTGCCGGATGACTTCGCCTGGTGGAAGGAGACCGAGTGGCGGATTCGCCACCAGGACATCGGGCACGACGAGTCATTCTTCCGGCTCTGCTTTACCGGAAATGGCGAGATTCGAATGGCGGTTTCCGACGATGACTACGATCTCTACTTGAATGGGGAGCCGGTTCCGGTCGACCGCCGCGCAAAGATCGCGCGGGCAACGGTAGCGGCGGATACGGAGAATCCTGCGACCTTATTGGCCGTGCGCAGGGTCGACGTGGAGCTATCCGGGCGCTGCGTGGATTTACCTTGGGAAGCGCCCCTGTTTCAAAGAAGTTGGTACTTTGGGCGCCTCGCCGTCATGGGGTATCCGGCGGACGGGCCGATCCGCCAGGAGGAGGAAAGCGACGGCTTTTATATCCACGTGGGAGGCACCGGACAAATCGTCGGTAAATTCCCTGAGGCCGGAAACATCCGTCTCCAGGGCGCCTATGGTATGCACCAGCAGTCGTCAAAGACTCGCGGCCTCGGCATCGTTCGAATCAATGGCCGGGAAATTCTACGTATCGATCCCGGCGATCCCCCTTACCGAATTCATCCCTTCGACGTAGATCTCACCGAATTCGCGGGACATTACGCGCTGATCGAATTCGCATCGGAAGGCGAAGCCCGCGATTCCGCAGCCGACTGGTTCGCGCCGGTCATCGTAGTCGAGCCATGAAGTAGGTTGGTCTTCCAAGCCCGACCGGGAGTAGGAGGGGATCACAGCGGCATCAGGGACATGGGGGAGGGCAGGGATTTTTCAAAAAAGTCCGTGAATTGACAGGCGCGAAGGGCACACTAACCACCACGGTTTCTTGAATGACCGGGTGACAACCAGGTTGGGCTTCACTAGGGTCACACCATGGGAGCAGTGCCCACACATTCGAAGCGACCGTAACGTTATGACACCCAATCTCCTCTGGATCACCGACGACCAGCACCATGCAGACTGCTTCGGGCATGCCGCCCGCAGCCAGGTCCGGACGCCCACTATCGACCGGATGGTCCGTGACGGCGTCAACTTCACCCGCAGCTACTCGGTCGCCTCCGAGTGCGTCCCCTCCCGGATGTCGATGCTCACCGGGATGTATGTCCACAGTCACGGCGTCTATAACGGCATGGTGGATGTTCCAGACCGTTTAACATCTCTTCCCCAAACGCTGCGCGAACAGCTCGGAACCCGCACGGCTATCACCGGCAAGAAACACTACGGCCGATGGAGAAATGAGCCCTTCGAAACCGACACGGGGGAGACAGATGCCGGCTACACCCGAGGCTATCTCAAGGGCCTGGGCTTGTTCGAGACGTTTGAACGGGAGTACCTGGCCCGGTGCGCCGATTTCATGGCGTACACCAGCCAGATTCCCTACGAACACAGTATGACCGAATGGGCGACCAACGAAACGATTGCCAAGATCGACGAACTCGGTGAGCAGCCATTCTGCATCTGGGCCAACTACGGTCCGCCGCATCCGCCGTACTGCAACGCGTTCGACAGCCCGCATCGGGTCGATCCCGACGAGGTCGACCTGGATCAAATCCCGCACCGCGACTCCAGGGACCTCCAATCGATCGACCGGCGGCGCGGCGCGGCGCGGTTGGGCGTGGAGAACGCCTGGCGAATGGAGGTAACGGGAGAAGAAACGTATCGCATCGCCCTGGCCAACTACTACGGGCAATGCGCCGCGGTCGATGCCGGGGTGGGACGACTCCTTGAACACCTCGAGAAACGAGGCATTCTTGAAAACACCATTGTGCTGTTCAATTCAGACCACGGCGACTTCGCCGGAGAATACAATCGCCTCGGTAAATGCACCGTCGGCCAGTTTGAGTGTATTCAACGCATCCCCACTGTGTGGTATTGGAAAAGACATTTTGGTCCGGAGCGCATTGAGTCATTCGTTGAGAACATTGATATCTTTCCCACGGTTTGCGACCTCCTCGGTGCGGAAACACCCTGCCAGGTCCAGGGTCAAAGTTACGCTTCGGTGCTGAACTTCAGCGGTTCCGGCCCGGGTCCGGCGCCGCATACCGGCGAGATCGCATTTTTCGACAACAGCTCGGTGAAGGGCTTGCGCACCCGCCGCTACCGGCTGTCCTATTGCCACGGTCGCGAGAACTGGGGCGAACTCTATGACCTGCAGGAGGATTCCGAGGAGCGACATAATCGGTTTGATGATCCAGCCTACGCCGCCGCGCGCGGAACCCTGATGCGCGAGCTGCTCAACTGGATGATCCGCACCGAACAACCGGTCGGCATCGATGTCGAGCGCGGCAACATGCCGCCCTCCCGCTGGTACAGCGAGCATCCTATCGCCAAGGCCCCCATTGTACCGAACAGCGACCGCTTTCGAGAAGGCATATGATCTGACAGGAAAGCGCTTTTCGGCCGGAAGAGTCGATGCCCGTATCCGCCGGCTTGGAGCAGCGACTACATGGGCGGAAGGGATCACGATGATGGGAGACACAAAGGAATCTGCGAACAAAAGAATGCAGTCGGGCTTCGCCCGCAGGTGGTGCTTGTCGTTAGCGGAAATCACAAGGAGAATTTCATGAAAACACATTGTCTGGCGGCGATCCTTGCTGTCGCCATCTGCGATGGATGCAGTGCCTAAAACAAGGACGACTGCGTTTACAATGACGTTTACTATTCCGACGGGTCTGTTATGTGCAAGGAAGGCACGAAGCACAAATGCGAGCGAGGCAAGTGGATTAGCCTGAGTGAGCAGTGTCAATAGTCTACCACGTGCCCGCCAACATGCTCCTTTTCGAATTGAATATCAGGCGTAGCGATGGCCGAGAAGGCATTTCTCTCGGACCACTCCCTCCACGCGACGCGATCAATGTATTCTGATAGTGAGTGAAAGCGAATATGACGATTGTCGACCCGAGGAAAAAACTCATAACATAACAAACGCCTGGACGCGTTCGCGAACGACGCGCGGCCCATTAGGCTGATCGTTAGGCGGCACAGAACCCATGCGATTCGGAATCCTCTACTCTACAACCCGAATCTGCGGCGCGTACCAGAACGCCTCTTCGCCCAATCCGGCAACTTTTCCGTCGGAAATGAACTCCAGCAGGACGTGTTGTCCCGCGAACTTCGAGATATCCACGTCGATCGGGTGGACTTTGCGAGGCGTTTCACCCGGCGGTTCGATTGGGATTCGGAGAACTTCCCGCCCGTTAATCCGGATCACCCCGTCCCCATAGCCATTCGGTACGCGGTCACTCATCCGATACGCGCCGTGGATGCGAATGGAATTCGCGTCCGGCAGACGACCGATGATCACGCCTCGACCGGTCACATGCGTGTGCATGTCGCCACTGTCGGTGGGCAGCCGCACGGGACCGTCTGAACTATGAGACAAGGTTGTGCGCCGTCCCACGTACCACTGTCGATGCATGGGGGAGATTTGCCAGGGCAGATCTACCCAGCGTCCGGCAAGGACGGTATCGGATCGACCGAAGACGAGGAGGTCGCTCGGCTTGTCGGGGGGCGTCGCGATCACGATCTCAACCTTCGACGTACTTTGATCAACTTGTAGTTTCTTGCCGTCCAGAAATCCAACCCAACCGTCGGGCAGAAAGATTTCCATGAGACCGTTGCCGGTGAAGAGCAGTCGATAGTAAGAGTCGTCGACGCCGGCTTCCTGGCCGATCGTCCGGTATTTGTCATCATAATAGAACGCGAAGTCATTCGGGATGCGCGTCAGGTGGAACTGATCGGGATTAGTCCTCCCTTCTTCCTCGAGGAAATAGGACGCTGCCGGATCTAAACCGAGCAGCGTGTCCCCGTCATAGATCAGCCAGTCGGCCGGAATCGCCGGTCCGGAAAACCATTTTTTGACCACGCCCGGACCCGGCCAACGGGTCAAACCGGCTACGCGGCTGCCGGTCCAGCGCACGGGATTACCTGGTTCATGAATCGCCAATCCGCGCCGGCCCGGCTCCTTTTGGAAGTAGGCGGCAACCCCGTTTGCACCGCGGTAGCCGAAGAGTTGTCCGTCGCTGAGTTCCAGGCCCGGATCCGGCATGAGTTCGTACCTTTGAAAGGCCGCCGAGATCTGGTTCCAGGAAGTTTCCCGGCCGGCCGCGGGCAGAAGATATCCCCATGACTGATCGAAATCCATCGTCGCTTCGTCAATCGGCGCTGCGTACTTTCCCGCTCCGGCGAACTTGACGAATCGGCTGAACAGGGCGCCGGCGAGCGGGTGGCCGAGATTGGAGTAGTAATCGATCTGCGCGAAGGCCGCATGGCGGAGGTTCTTGATGTTCAACTCGGCTTGCACCGCAACCCCCGGATAGGCCTCCTTGATTTCCCGGACCAGGTCGCTCGCCCCTTCCACCGCGTTCTCGCCGTTCACATAGAGACTGCTTCCTGGAATTCCGCCTTCGTCGAGGTGGATTGCGTCCGCGCCGGCTTCCACCAGGGGTCGGATCTGTTCGATCAGGTAAGCGCGCCACGGCTTGTGCGCGGTCGAACAGTAGATGTTGGGCCCCGAAGAAGTCACATAGCTTTCATTCCCGTCCGCGTCCGTGGCTGCGACGATCAAGCCGCCGCGGAATCGTTCAATCAGATCGGTGTACTCGTTGAAAATGGCTTCCGCGCTGACGTTGGCCACGAGATGAAATCCGAGTTCGCGGGCCCGTCTGAACCAGCGTATCGATTCGTCCGGCATCGAGTAGTCGGGCCAGTGAAAATAAATCGAGGAGTTTCGATAGTTTGTGACCCGGCCGATCATCGTACGCGTCGGGTCAACCACCCCGGCCAACAATTCCAGGCCCTCGAAATCGCATGCTCGCAGATGGGCCTGGCAGTTGACTTCGCGGACCCAGGCCGGTTCCTGCTGATCGAGAGGCACGAAACCGACCTCCTGCTCCAGCCAGTCGGCATAGGGTTCAAGCGCCTTGCTCCAGTCGCCGTGATAAACCCGGATCCGAATTTCAAACAATTCCGGGTTTTGTGTCGGTGGATAAAATCCGCGCACCAGCGCGAGGTCCGCGGTGTCGCCGCGCCCTGCCGCCATCAGGTTCGCCGGCGCCAATTCGACACTGCGCCCTTCAATCAGCCACCCCGACTCTGCCCCCTGGAACAGTGCGACGAGCGGGTGAACATACGTTTCACTAATTGCCGACGTGGCCGGATCCCCAATGAAATGGTCATTCCACGGCGCGCGAAAAGAGTTGCCCGCTCCAAATTGAGCCACCACTACCAGGTCATGATCGACGATACGGCAGCCGTAAATCGGCACACGCATTTCTCTCGTGGGTGATGCCGCCTTGGCGGACGCATGTAAAACCAGGTCTCCATGGCCAGGCTCAATCGACCAGCGCAGCGTCGCCGCCGCCTTGTTTCCTGCCTGCCATCTCCAGGATGCCGCATCCCCGGATCGCGTTGGTGTCACGACGTACTCGGTAAGATCAACCGCTTCGCCGCCGAACAACGCCCAACCGGATTTAATGGTATCGAGGGGATAATCAACAAGCGTCGCGCCTGTCACCCGGTCCTTGAGCCGGACAAGAAGTCCCAATTGGAACTCCGCAACGATCCAGTCATTCGAAAGAACGACGGTTTCCGGTGTGGCATGTTTTGGCGCTGCGGCGTCCACGGCGGGGCCGGCACACAGGTAAAGAACTGCGAGGATCAAAGCAATGAATAGTTTCATAGAGGAGAGAGTGTGTTGAATAGGCGCGGAAGGTACAGCGATTTCTCGCCCCAGGGCAAGGCAAATCGCCGCGTACCTGATCGACAGGGCATCGTTTTGTCATAAAAATTACTTAAGATCCGATCGAACAGTTCCGAGACAGAATAGGCCATAAGTCAGTGCCATTGACGGTCATTGCCAATCGACAGTAGACTAAGGGAAACGGCACTCTTTAGAAGTCACGGTTTGGAATATGTGAATACGCCTGCCAATGTAGTTCTCGAAGAATATGGTAAAGTGTGTGGAAGGTCGCATAACAGCCAACCATAGTCTTGAGGCTAACGCGTACTGTGCGACCTCTGGCCAACCTTCGGTAGGACACGAAAAGGAAATACTTTGTTGCGATTCTGATTGCCTCACTCACTGGAGTAGCACCTGCTCAAGATCTGCGGCACTTCAACCCTGGAATCTTCGGCGTGTCCGCCGACAAGCCGGTGGCCCTTCTGCAGCCAGGCACGACGGGTGCTCTTGACCCAACCAGTATTCTGACCGACGGGTTCCTGCCTCATGTTCCACAACGCCCTGTGGCATACTGGCGGACCGATGCTCAAAGCCGATGGTAAACGAATCATGCTCTACTATGCCTATGAACATCGCTGGATGATCGGCAACCCGGAACACTGGGCTTATTCAGATCGCTTCTACCAAAGCTTCTCGCCCGAGCGACGGTTGATGTTTCATCAATTCGTCTTCAGGTGACCTCTCTCCCCTCACTCCGCCGTTTCCTTGCAGGATCACGGCCGCGCGATTTCCGTTTTCAGTCCCGCTACGTTCGAAACCGGAACATCCCCGAATGCCGAAAAAGTTCCGCCTGCAATGCCGAAGTAAATGCGAAGATGCGAAAGTGTACTCTTCAGATCTAAAAATCGAGTCAGCGGGCTGCGATCTTTGCGATTTGTCATCAACATTCGGTCTCTCCAATACGGGTACGGCAGTCCGGCGGATTTCCTGACTTTTCATTACCCATTGTGCCAATCGTTCCGACTGGGGGAGACCGAGGTGAGCCGCCGCTGATTGGCCGCAACAACCGTGCCGCGAGTATGGGCTGGAATATTTTGGAGATTCGAGGGGCCTGCTCCCACCTTCGGACACCATGATTGTTCCTTGCGCTGCCCGGGCTGGAAGCCCACGCTACCCTTTTGCCCCCGGCAGAATGTTTTGTCGGCGGCGAAGTAGCTACGGGGCTAAGCTCACCAGAATGACGATGATCTTCGAATTAACAAACGCTCCGACGCCTGAGTGTCACGCATCCACGATTGCGGAGACCTCTTCCGGCCTTGTCGCCGCCTGGTTTGGCGGCAAGCATGAACGGAATTCGGATGTCGGGATCTGGATATCCAGGGATGATGGTACGGTCTGGTCGGCACCTCTCGAAGTGGCGAACGGTGTGCGGTCCCCTGCCAAGCGCTATCCGTGCTGGAACCCGGTGCTTTTCAATCCGCGCAATGGACCGCTCATGCTGTTTTACAAAGTCGGTCCCTCTCCCTCCAGTTGGAAGGGCATGCTGATGACCTCCGATAATGACGGCGCGACTTGGTCAGAACCTCGCAAGCTGGGATGGAACGACAGAATCGGTCACATTTTGGGACCTGTGAAAAACAAACCGATTCAGCTTGAAGATGGAGCGATCATCTGCCCGAGCAGTACCGAAACGAACAACCTCTGGTGCGTGCATTTCGAGGTGACATGGGATCTGGGCGAAACGTGGGAAATTATCGGACCGATTAACGATGGAAAAGTATTCTCCGCAATCCAGCCCAGCATCCTGACATACTCCGACGGCAGGATGCAGATTCTATGCCGAAGCAGGCAGCAGGTTGTTGTGCAAAGCTGGTCTGAGGATGGACGGAACTGGAGCGAGTTAGCCCCCACGGATTTGCCTAACCCCGATTCGGGAACGGACGCAGTTACGCTGAGCGATGGCACGCAAGTTCTGATCTACAATAACACGACGAAAGGCCGTTCCCCGCTCAACATCGCCGTGTCATCTGATGGGCTCAACTGGCGGGACCAAATTGTCCTGGAGGATCAGCCGGGGGAGTATTCCTATCCCGCGATCATCCAATCAAGCGACTGCAATATTCACGCTACGTACACGTATCAAAGGAAAGTCATCAAGCATGTCGTGTTGGATCCCTCTCGACTGTGCGCTAGCCCGCATATCTCATGAACTTTCTATTCCGAGCGCGGATGGCACAACTTCCACGCTCTCGCTACGAAAGTTCATGAAATTTGCGGGCTAGATCGACCACTCGATGCAGATACTGACCATGTCGTCCGGCGTCGAGGAAAGTAAAGAGAAGGCTTCAGGAGTCTGTTCGGGACGAAACGTGTGGGTGAGAAAGGGTTTTGTATCCAGCAATCCGGACGCCTGGGCTTGCAGGGTTTCTTCGATCTCGCCATATCGAGTGGAGTAGGGGAAGTAGGCCGTGAGCTCCCGCGTATGCGCCACGAAGTGGTCGAAAGACTGGTCATTAGAATACATGCCCGAATATACGATCCGGCCGCCGGTCCTGACATTGTATGACGCCTCGTTGACGATGGCTTGGATTGCCGTTGTATCGATCAGCATATCTGCCCCTCCGCGGTCGCGGAAATCCCGGCTCTCCTTGCGTAGAAATGCGGACTCGCGGATCAGATCGACATCGGGTGCGAAAACCTCAACCCCGGCTATGTTTTCGAGAAGTCGCCGCCGATTTTCGACGGGTTCTACCGCCACAACCTCCGCCCCTTTGCTGCGGGCAAAAATCGCGGCACTCAATCCGATCACGCCCAAGCCGTACACCAACACGGTGTTGCCGGTCTGGATTCCGCCGGCCGCATAGATTCCACGTAACGCCACGCCCGGCAACACATCGATGCAGGCCTCCTTGGGCGTGACCCCTTTCGGAATGCGAAAGACGTTGCCCCAATTGCTCCGGGCAATGACATGGGAAGCGTGGCCGCCGCAGACCAGCTTGAACGGTAGGTTCTCGGGAAACACCATTCCGGTGGATCCACCCTGTCCCCGATCGAAGCCGGGCCACACAAAAACCATTTCACCCACCTGGAACGTATTGGGTCCGGGTCCGCACTCGATCACTTCGCCTGTGAGCATATATCCGGGAGCAACCGGAAAGTCGATTTTCCTGCCGGGATAGGTGTCCTGGTAGACCGCGCGATCAGTGCCGATGCTGATTCCGGAGTAATGGGTTTTGACCAGAATCTGGTTCGCTTCCAGGGGAGGCAGCGTCATTTCGGCAAGTTCTGCTCTCTCCTTTTCCGGAAAGATCGCGATTCTTGATTTGGTTCCGTTGGTCGCCATTATTGGGGGGGGCTGAGTGTTCGGTTTTCAGGTAAGTTTTACCGGTTCGTCACGTGCGGCGCCATTACATTTTGTGATTTATCGAATGGCCGAAACGTAGCTTGGGCTTCCGGCCCGAACTGCGCAAGGGTGGATCATATACGAGCGAATGAGGGGAGAGCACCCATCCACTTTCCATGACGAACCTTGCACCGGGTCGGCCTGGAAGGCCCACCTACTGATTAAATGTTGTTGTCAGCTCACGTGCTCTCCCGTCTTCCGCGGAGGCTTCCGACGCTGCTATAATTTCACAGATATGTCTGCCCCATTCGACCGTGGGAAGGGGATCCGTATCGTTGTGGATGCAATCGATGAGATGGAGCAGGGAGTTGCGGCTGCGAGAAACAATTTCCGGTTCAGGCCCGTCTTCGTCATCGAATGAAAACTCGTCGGCGCTTTTTCCAGTTGCAATGACAGAAAGCGGGGACGATCTCAAAGTGCCCTCGCGTCGCAACACGGACAGCGGTGTTTCCGCCTCGATGCAGAGCGTACCCTCGGTGCCGAAAATGCGGATCCCGCGTGGCGTCGGGCCATGAGAGGTCACGTAGTTGGACGCGACACATCCGAAAAAAGTTTCGTCGAAATGGAGAATCGTGAAGGTGCTGTCGCAGGCGCCTTGCTCCACTTCCATCTCTTTGGGCGGGCACGAGGACCACGGCTGATCGTACCCTTCGGTCGAAACCGATTGCGTCATAATCTCAGGAAGAACGATATCCTGATGTGGAAAACTCTTCACCCCCGCCCCGATTACGCGTTTTGCCGGCCCAAAAAGATGGGTCAGCGCGGCTAAAGCGTAGATCGCAATCCCGTACAGGGGGCCGCCGCCGCGTTTCCGAAAGTAAAATTCCCCGTAAGAAGGAGGTCCCATCGCTTGTTCCGCGATGAAGTAAAGCGGCCGACCGATAACCCCCTGCGCTACGATTTCGTGGGCCTTTCGGTAGACAGGGCGCAATTGAGGCGAGGGTTCCACAACGGCTTTAACGCCGGCGCGCCTTACTTCGGAGACAGCGGCGTGCGCCTCATCCATTCCGACGGCTAAGGGCTTCTGAATCAATAGGTGCTTTCCCGCCTGTGAAGCCGCGATCACGAGGTCGGCATGTGTATCGTGGGCGCTTGAAATGACAATGGCATCGACGTCATTCCTATTCAATACGTCCTGCGGTTCGGTGTACGCGTCCTGCGCTCCCCAGGCTGCTTTAGAGTTGTGCGCGCGCTCGGCAATGGAGTCGCAGGTTGCCACTAGTTCAGCGTGTTCGCATATCAGCGGCAAATAGGCATTGTTGGCGATGTCGCCGCAGCCGATGACAGCGAATCGGATTTCCGTATTGGATGACATGGCCGTTCTCCAGGGGCGGATGCGAGTTTCAGTGCGGCCGCCGGCCGTGGTTTTCGGTTCTCGACTTTAGGTGTTCGGGTGTCAGGTTTCAGGATGGAACTCACCATCCGCCAATATGTTCTAAACGTGAACTTGTTCGAAAGTGCCCCATAAACTACCTTCGGCGCGAACTTTGTCGATCCTGTTTTCGATTTGATGTTTCTCGGGAAATCCTTCAAACCGGAAGGTACGTATGGGCAAAATATACGACTGCATTGACGACAAACTCGCAGCTTGGCTGGGACAACAGAAGATGTTCTTCGTGGCGACGGCTCCGCTTTTGGCGGACGGCCTGGTAAACTGCTCGCCGAAAGGAATGGATACATTCAGAATCCTTGGCCCAAACGAAGTAGCGTATCTCGACCTGACCGGGAGTGGCATTGAGACCGCCGCTCACCTGCGAGAGAACGGCCGCATCGTCTTTATGTTCTGCGCATTTGCAGGGCCTCCCATGATCGTTCGCCTGCACGGCGGCGGAGTCATTACGCCGCAACATGACGATTTTTCGAATCTGTGCCGGTTGTTCCCCGAACACCCCGGTATCCGGGCTGTCGTGAAGGCGCAGCTGACTCGAGGTAGTGATTCCTGCGGGTATTCGGTACCTCGCTATGAGTATCTGGAAGACCGCGATATGCTCGATCGATGGGCGGACTCACAGGGCTCGGAAGGCCTGGCAACCTATCGAAGGAAGAAAAACTCCAGGAGCCTGGATGATCTTCCCGGCATTTGAAACCCTTTCGACATTCGATATTCGACATTTTCAATGCCGTGCCGGCTCCTCCCGGTGGCTGAATTCGGAAAATGTCCAATGTCGAATACTCAATTTTGAATTTTGAAGTATGGGGAACGATTCTCCCCATGGCGACAATTTGAAGCGCCACAAGCACGCCAAGGACGAAAACGATCTGTGCCCGATCTCCACGCCGCCGTTGAAGCGCAACAGGCTGAAGGAGGCGATGCACTCAAGGACTCCTTTCGCCATCGATGTTTGCTTCCTCTCCGCCGATATGACATCATTCAATCCGCGATGAGTGAGGATATTTCCTGACGGTTGACATGGACTCAAACCGATCCACACCAAACGTCCTGCTGATCATGGACGATCAACACCACGCCGGTTGCCTCGGCTACCGCGGTCACCCCGACGTGAAGACGCCCCACATCGATGCCCTGGCGCGGCAAGGGGTGCGCTTCGACGAATGCTTTTGTCAGAACGGAGTCTGCACCCCGTCTCGGGTCAGCTATATGACGGGGATGTACTGTCACTCGCACGGAGTCTATACCAACGAATCCCACGCCATACCTTCTTCCCTCCGATCCCTGCCTCATCTTTTGCAGCGCCATGGGTACCGGACCGCACTGGTGGGGAAGAAACATCTGCCCCAATGGGAGCATCACGGGTTTCAATACGAACGATTTTGCTGCGACAGTGACGGTCCAGCTGAATCGTTGCATTACTACAAATATCTTGAGGCCCTGGGTCTCCATGGCCGGTATGGAGAACTGGGTGATGTGAAACGATTCACTCTGTCTCGGGAGCCCCAACTACCCGCGGAGCATTCCTTCGAGGGATGGACCGGAACGGAAGCCGTTCGCTACCTCGAAAGCTGCGGCCCGAACGATCCGTTCTTCCTGATGGTCGGATTCGAACGCCCGCATCCTCCATTGACCGTCCCGGAAGGCTGTCCGGTCACGTACGATCCGGGCCGGATCACGTTGCCATCGAACGATGTCGAACTTCCTCTCAATGAATCTTCGTTCTTTTTTGCCCGAGGCGGAGAAGCAAAGTGGGTGAAATCGGTGCACGGAGAAGATTCCTTGAGAGAAGCGCTGTGCGCCTACTACGCTCTAATCAGTTTGATCGATGAGCAGGTTGGAAAAATTATCCAATCCTTGGAAGATCAAGATCTTCGGGACAACACCATCGTAATCTTTTGCGCGGACCATGGCGATTTCGCGGGAGAATACGGAAAGATGGGGAAGGGATGGAACTACGATGCTGTTCATCGCGTTCCGTTTGTCTGGAGTTGGCCTGGACATTTTGAGGCAGGCCGGATTCACCAAGGCCTGGTGGAGACCGTTGATCTGTTCCCGACAATTTGCAACCTGGCAAATGTTTCGGTGCCGAGGACGGTGCAAGGAATGGATCTGGCCGAAACGCTGATGGGGGAGGGCGTCGAATCCAAGGATGCAGTTTTCTACGAATTTGTCGGCGTAAAAACGATTCGTACGAAGCAGTACAAGTTATCTTATGGTTTCGACGGCGAACGGGAGATCGGAGAGCTATTCGACTTGGTCGCCGATCCGCATGAATACAAGAATCTATTCGACGATGCGACCTACGCATCGACTCGGGAATCACTACTCCGTAGATTGCTGAACTGGATCATCGAGACGGGGCAGCCGCCCAACTTTCAGCCGGGGTATGAAAAACTTCCGGCATCGCGATGGTTTGAAGGTGGTTGACAGAAAGGGCCGACACCGGTCGTCCCGCGGATCTCGTGGCTCCGCATTAGATACTTCCACACTCTCATTATTTTGCATCGTTAGGGTTCAGTCCGCAGTGGCGCGCAACGCGTGGCAAAAACACATCGGTCTCACGCTCCAGCAACTGAAGCTTCACCCGCATCATATCCCCGCCGTGCGGAAAGATTACCGAGTCCTTGCGCTTGTAGAAATCGAGCCGAATATCATTTTCCAACACCGGAATGGCTTCCCCTGTATTCGCCTTCTCATCTTCGAGCACCTCGCGCCATCGCACATACAATTCTTCCGCTTCCTTCCGCTGCTCATCCCGTAGTTTCTCCCCCGCTGCCAACTCGAGCAACCGATCCCGAAGAAGGCACGATTTACTGAAATTACGCTCGGTACGCGCCGTGTGGTAAAACCACCGGATCGCCGATTCCTCCGCGTCAAACATCAACATCTTGCGGCCGGGTACCTGCGGTCGGGCTATCTCCATTTCCGTTACCGCCCCGGACAGCAGTTCGGTCATCCGTGCCTGGTACTCGATCACCACTTCCGGTGCTGCCTTCGCTCCGGTGAGTTGAGGGGAGGAGAAAAACGTGGGAGCCGGCGGCCGGCCACTGCGGGAGCCGTAGAAGACATTCGGAAGTTTCGCTTCGGGATCGGCGCACATCGGATGGGCCGGCCCAAGGTAGTGCGGGCCGATGTAGTAGTTGCCCACCTGCGTTGAAAAATCCATGGCATCCGAAACAAGCTTCCAAGCCTTCCTGAGATGCGGTGCCGCTTTCGGACCGGCCAGCCGGGTGGCGAGACGTTGAAGAAACTCCTCTTTGCCGGGCGCCGGATCCCACCACAGGTTTTTGTACACTTCCGATGCGCTGCTCGCTTCATAGGTGCCGAAATGTGAACCGAGCACCCCGGTTAAACCGTATTCGACCACTGCTTTCCCCCGATCCACCCACCGGTCCATGCAGGGGATGTGGGGCAGGGCAGGGTACTCCACGGAATCTTCGCTCATGGTGAGAAATTGAATCGAGATACCCGCTTTCCTGCACGCCTCGATCTGCTTCATGGAGCGCTGACCCGGGCCGATCAGATCGATGCTGTAATCCCAAAGGATCTTCTCCAGGCCGTTGGGCTTGATCATTACATCATCCTTGACGATATCGGTCCGAATCGCGGCGCCCGGTTTCAGCATTGCGATGAACGCTTCCTGCGCCGGATCGGCAGACCAGACGTGGGCGGAGTAGAGCCAGGCAACGACTTCGGCCTTGGGATTGATCCGGCGGGCGGCCGCGACGAACGTATTTACCAGGTCCGCGACAACCGCCTCCGCCCCCAGTGCTTCGCAGCGTTCGCAATTGGTGTGACCTTGCGAAGCGTTTTTCGGCCGCATGAAGCAGTGATAAAATCCCTCGCCGCCAATGATGAACGATACCCCGTCCAAATCGGGGTCTGCCCGAAAGATGCTTTCAACCGTTTCCGTAAGATATCGCTTCACCAGGGGGTGCTGTGTGCACAGGACATTGCCCCACAAGGTTTCCGCGCCCCGGATTTCAGGATGTGCCAGGAAGACGGGACCGTTGTGCGCCAGCTTCCTGCCGGTTTCGAAATCGAAGTAGATCCGCATTCCGTACTGCCGCGCTTCCCTAGCTTCTTCAAGTGCCGCCTTCAGCGCCCCGGGTCTTTGCCATCCGACCAGTTCGGGAATCGCGCTCGACGTGGAAACGGCGTATAGCGTGCCGCCGACAGTAAATCCGTTGTACCCCATGAGGACGGTATCGCGTATCGATCCGTGCGCGCCAAACCGAACCGGAATCCGGGGTCGGTACACCTGCTCGCCCACCGGGAGAATAGGCGCTTCGCGAAACCCGATGAGGTCGATCAGCTTCACAATACCGTCTCGAAGCCCTTCCTGGTCCAGTCCCGCCAGGCGCACTTCTTCGGGGACTACGGCCAGAGTGAAACTTTCCAAAACCGCGGGATCGCCTCCGCCGGAATCGAGAAAGAGAATCGAACGATCCCGGCGCGCGGACAGATCCGCGCGCGGAAATTTCTTCGTCCCAAGCTCCACCCCCATCCGATCACGCATGAATTCCACGAAGTGCCCGCTCATGATCACTGCCAGCGGCGACGCATCCTCGGCGAGAATCAGGGACCAGGTTTCGTCGATCTCGACTTCTTTTTTTTCGGGCTGCGCGGCAGGATCGCGGTGGTACCGCGAGAAGAAATCAGTGGCAATTACGTTGAATCGACTTGCTTTCCTGGCCTTGACGGCCTCTTTTACCCGCTCTTCCAGATCAAAGGGATAGCTCATTTCGACTCCTGTTTCTCCAGGCGCTTCAAGCACCGAGCACAGGCCTAATCCGAATGCTACAAAAATTTCGAGATACTTCATCAAGTCTGTATGTTCGGATTGATCCTTCGCAAAAACTCAATAATATAGTAGAGACTCAACCTTGTTTCAGTGTACCATGCAATCTGCCTTTGTCGCGAACTTCGGCGATCCGGTTTTCGACAAAGCTCGCGACAAAGTTCACGACCAGGGGGGGGCTCTCATCGCCTGAAGAATCAGATAACGAGGCACCATCCGAGGTCAGACTTGTTTCTTAGTCCTTGCAACTATTTGCAAGAAAACGAACATCGAAAATTGAACATTCAACATCGAACATCGAAAGGTCACCCTCTTCTTCCTTCGATATGCAATGTTGGACGTGCGAACTCAGATTCACTAAAAACTCTGGCTCTCATCCGGAGGCCGCACTGAAACCTGAAACCTGGAATCCCAATCCCCAGTCCCCACCATGAACCACATCGAAAAAATAAAAGCCAAGTGGGCCGGCCAACAGCTCTGCATCGGCGCCAACATCTCATTCACCGACGCGGCGGTCAGCGAGTTGTACGGCGAAGCCGGATATGACTTTGTCTGGATTGACTGCGAACATTCGGCGATGAGCAAGGCCGACGCGCTCAATCATATCCGGGCCGCGCGCGGTGCAGGCGCCGCTGCTTTTCTTCGCATCCCGTCCAATGACCCGGTGGTTGCAAAGCCCTACCTTGAACTCCACCCCGCCGCCATAATCATTCCGCGGATCGAGTCCGTTGCCGACGCGGAGCAGGCCGTATCCAGTTGCCGCTATCCGCCTCGTGGCGTGCGAGGCTTCGGGCCTTCGCGCGGCGTGAAGTTCGGCGGGATCTCCCGTGCTGACTATCTCGGCGAGATTGACAACCGGATCATGGTGATTCTGCAGATCGAGCACATCGACGCGGTAAACAACATTGAAAAAATTCTCGAGGTGCCGGGCATTGACAGCGTCGTCACCGGCCCGGTGGATCTCAGCGCATCGATGGGGCTTCTCGGGCAGGGTGATCATCCGGACGTTTCCGCGGCGGTCAGGGCCGTCTATGAGGCGGCTATCGCAAAAGGCATTCCCGCGGGGCACTCGGTCGGGTTTGACCAGGAGGAATTGAAGCGTTGGCTCTCGATGGGTCTGTCCTGGATCATGGCCGGAGCCGATTGGGCAACGCTTGCGGAGATGGCGAGGAGTAATTCAGCCTTCATCAGGGAGATCTCGCAGGGCTTCTCCACGTGAGTTCGGTCAGTGCGGGCTGAAGTCCGCGACTCCTGAACGCGGAGCAAACTCCACGGTACGAAATATGCAGCGGAACTCGCGTAGAGTTCCGATTGTCGACTTTGCATCGGACAAAGTACGATGTTCTGTTGCCCGATACCCTGGTTTAATTTACAACGTTGAGAGTGACTCCCCGCGCTATCATCCTGGGTTTGTTGAGTGCCTGCGTGGTCTGCGCGGCAACGATCGTAAACAATCACATCATTCACCAGACGCACCTGGTCGGCCATCAATTGCCCGTATTTGTTTTCGGCATGCTGATTCTGTTCGTCGGCTTGGTCAATCCGCTCCTCGGCCGCTTGGGAGAAAATTTGGCGATCAGCGGAAAGGAACTGGCGGTCGTGGTGGCATTGACTTTGGCGGCCTGCGTCGTGCCCCAGTCCGGTTTTCTGCGCTATTTCACGCCGGCGGTGATGCTGCCGCACCACTACGAAAGAACCGAGCCCGGCTGGAAAACCGCGGGCGTCGTGGAGATGGTGCCGGACCGGATGCTCCCGGAGGTGACCGAGGAAAATCGGGAGGAGGTCGTCGGTGGTTTTGTGAAAGGCCTGGCCCGGCCGATCGAGCAGACGCATATCCGCATCACCGACGTTCCTTGGTCAGCCTGGCTGTATACCATGGTGTTCTGGGGGCCGCTGCTCATTTCAGTTTGGTTTGCGTTAATCGGTCTGTCGCTGGTTCTGCATCGCCAGTGGTCAACACACGAGCAACTCGCCTACCCGATTGCCTCGTTCGCCAATGCGCTGTTGCCCGCGGAAGGGCAGAGCCGGGGGGGCGTGTTTCGCCAGCGTCTATTTATCATCGGCATGCTCAGCGTGTTGGGCATCCACATGATCAACTACCTGCACGCATGGTTTCCTGATGAAACCCTCTACCTTCCAAGACGGTTTGACCTGCAGGCACTGCTTGAACTGTTTCCCACTCTTCAGAAGGGCTCCAATCTCCACCTGTTCCGCCCCACGTTCTATTTTACCGTGGTGGCATTCGCTTTTTTCCTGTCGTCGGACGTGTCGCTGTCGCTGGGCCTCGGGCCATTCATTTTTTGTTTTGTGACCGGGGCGTTCCTGACCTACGGCCTTTCCTTGCACGGAGGGGGCCTGTGGCCCTCGCTCCAGACCTTTCTGCAATTCGGCGCCTGCCTGGCGATGTTTATCGGCCTCGTAATCATGGGGCGCCACTTTTATATCCGCGTATTTCGCCGCGCAGTCGGTTTGTCGGTACAGGAAAATCCCGAGAGCTTCGCCGTTTGGGGCGCGCGCGTGTTCCTGGTCGGCATGGCGTGCTTCATCGGCATTCTTTGGTCCATCGGGTTGGACTGGCAGATCGCATTCCTCTACGCGGCTTTGCTTGTGGTCCTGTACGTTGTGCTTAGCCGCGTGGTGGCCGAGACCGGTTTCTTTCACCCGGAATCAAGATGGTTTCCGTGCGTGGTCATGATGGGGTTCTTCGGCCCGAAGGCGCTCAACCCGGACACCTATGTTGTAATCCTGCTGCTGTCGATCATCCTCGCCTGGACGCCGCGCGAGGCATTGATGCCCTTCATGATCAACGCGCTTAAATTACTCGACCTGCGGCGATTGAAAATCGGTCCCGCCGCAACCTGGTGCATGGTCGCTCTCGTGATCACTCTGGTCGGGTCGATTGCCCTGACGCTTTACATCGAATATGACAAGGGAATGAACATCGGCGACAGCGGCAACGTACAGGGCGTGTGTAAAGCAGCGTTTCACGGGACCATGCACTTTCAGCAACGCCTCATGGCCGTCGACTTGCTTGAGGAGGCCAATACCATTGTCGGGTGGGAGCGCTTCCTGCATATCCGGCCGCACCGCTGGGCGTACCTGGTCGCCTTCTGCGCGGGATTGGCCCTGGTTGGAGCCTTTACCCTCCTGCGCATCCGTTTCGCCCGGTGGCCGCTGCACCCGGTGCTCTTCATCACTTGGAGTTCCACTATGGGCCAGATGATGGCAGTATCCTTTCTACTTGGATGGCTGCTCAAAACACTCATGACCCGGTATGGCGGGGCGGGCGCGTACCAGCGCTTCAAACCGTTAATGATCGGTTTGATCGCGGGCGACCTGATCGGCTCGGTGATCCCGTTCCTTATCGGCACGTTTCTTCGCATCGTCGCCGATTGGCCGATCGCGCACTTCAACACGATGCCCGGATGAGCGGAATGATTCCATGACGGCGCGCGCGGTCATTCTGGGTCTGCTGGGCGCGTGCCTTATCTGTGTCGCCGCCATCGTCAACCGGCATCTCATTTACCAGACGAGCCTGGTTGGAAATCAGCTGCCTATTGCCGTGTTCGGCACACTCATTCTGTTCCTGCTGTTGATCAATCCACTTTTGTTTCGTTTGAAGCAGACCTTGGCCTTAACCGGAAAGGAATTTGCCGTCATTGTTGCGATGACCCTGGCGGCCTGCGCCATTCCGGGATCAAATTTCGCGCGTGTATTTACCCCGGCGATCATAATGCCGCACCACCATCAGAGTACGGAGCCGGGGTGGAAAAGCCTCGGTCTTGTCGAGATGGTTCCAGACCGGATGCTCGCCGATGTGACGCCGGAAAACGAGACGGAAGTGCTGGGGGGGTACCTCTGGGGACTGCCGCGCCCAAAAGACCAAGAGCACATCCGCCTCACGGATATCCCGTGGTACGCGTGGAAGAGAACGCTTTCATTCTGGGGACCCATGATTCTATTGCTGTGGATCGGGTTTGTCGGGCTGTCCGTCGTTGTTCACCGGCAGTGGTCCCGTTACGAGCAGTTGGCCTATCCCGTCGCGACTTTTGCCGCTTCCTTGCTTCCGAGTCCCGGGAAGAGTGTAGGTGGCGTTTTTCGGCAACCCTTGTTCTGGGTCGCGATGATCGCCGTCTCCGCAATCCACCTGAACAACTATGCGCATGCCTGGTTTCCCGACATGACGATTCAGATACAGCGGGAATTTGACATGTTGAAAATCGTCGACCTGATCCCAATCTTCCAGAAAGGGCCTTACTATCATCTCGCCAAACCTTACATTTATTTCGCGGTGGTCGCGTTCGCCTATTTCCTGGCTTCCGATGTTTCGCTGTCACTGGGAATCGGACCTTTTTTCTACTGTTTTGTATCCGGGGTGCTCATCACGTACGGCATTTCACTCGAGGCAGGCGGCCACATGCATCCGAGACCACTGACGTACATGCAGTTCGGCGCATTCCTGGCGATGTTCGTCGGTCTTGTGATCATGGGGCGTTCCTATTATGCGAGTGTGTTTAAGGGCGCGATCGGGCTCCGCGGAAAGGATAAGCCCGAGCACGCCGCCGTCTGGGGGGCTCGCGTGTTCCTGGTTGGCATTACCTCCTTCGTGGGAATGCTGTGGGCCGCCGGGCTCGATTGGCAGCTCGCTGTACTCTACGGCGCCCTCATCGTCATTCTCTTCGTCGTCCTCAGCCGTGTCGTCGCCGAGACCGGATTCTATTCGCCGGAAGCGCGATGGTTCCCCTGTGTCGTCATGATGGGCTTTTTGGGTCCGATGGCCCTGAATCCCGAGAGCTTTGTCCTGCTCATGCTTGTTTCCGTTGTGCTCGTCGGGACCCCCAGCCAGGCGGTGATGCCCTTCCTGGTAAACGGAATGAAGCTACTGGATCTGAAGCGGATACCCATTGGGCGACCAGCCGCCTGGTGCGCGGTGACGCTGGTCGTGGCAATGATTGTTTCGATCACGGTCGTGCTCTATATCGAATATGACCGCGGCGTAAACCGGCGAGATTTCTCGATCATGGAGCACGGGTCCAAGTATGCCTTTCACGAAACCATTCAGATCACGCACCGGTTGATCGCGCAGGATTCGCTCGAGGAAGCACAGTCGATCACCGGATGGCGGAGGCTGGCGCATCTTGCACCTAATGGCCCGTACATGATCGCGTTCCTGGTGGGAGCGGTTTGTGTCGCCTCCTTCACGATCCTCCGTACCCGATTCGCCCGGTGGCCGCTGCATCCCGTCCTGTTCATCATGTGGGGCACGTCGCCGGGCCGGGTGATGGCGGTATCATTTCTTATCGGATGGGCGATCAAGAGTTCGGTGACCCGGTATGGAGGGCCGGGCGCGTATCAAAAGGTGAAGCCGCTGATGATCGGGCTCATCGCGGGAGACCTGGCCGGCAGCATCATTCCACTCATAATAGGAGCCATCATTCGCATCACCACGGATCTCCCGCCTCCGGTGTTTGATACGATGAGGATGTAGGGGAATTTCGAATCTCGGATTGGAGATTGGAGACCGAAACTCCTTCGCCATTCGATATTGAGCATTCGAGAGTTCGGGGTTTCTCGAAAATGTCGAATATCGAATTCTCAATGTCCAATTTCGAAGGCCTTACTCCGTCACGTTGACTTTTTGCCGCCTCGTCATGGTTCGTCGGATTCTGCCTTTTACTTCGCGGGAGATTCTGCTCGCCGGGAACAGGTGTCTGGCAGCCCGTATGGCTTGAAGCAGTGCCCCCGTAATATATTGAGAACGTGAAAATCACTCCCGATATCGATACCGAGACCGTTCGAGTTGAAACGTCCCTTGCAGGCGAGCAGGGGAACTACATTGTGCAACTGCAAGCGATGGATGGGTAGAGCGCCGAGGCTTAGGCCGGTGGGAAAGCGGGGGGAGGCGATTGATCTTCAGATTGCAAGACCAACGTTGTGGTCGCCTGATAATCCGTTCTTGTATGATCTCGTCGTAACGCTGAAGGATTCGGAGGGCAGGAGCGTAGACCGCGTAAAGACCTACTTCGGCATGCGTAAAAATTCGCTGGAGAAGGACGATCGCGGCCTTTTGCGGCTGTTTCTAAACAACAAGCCCTTGTTCCAGATGGGGATTCTGGACCAAGGGTGGTGGTCGGATGGTTTCTATACCGCCGCAACAGATGATGCGCTTCGTTATTGAAAAGACTTTTGAGAAAAAACCCTGTGCCGGCAAAAGACGTGGAAATCAAGCACAAAGGCCTCGTGTACGCGGAATACACCAACGACCACTATGCTATGCCGGATATCTTAAAAATGAAACCTGCCAGGAGGGGCGTTATTGAAAGGCTTGATCTGGACTTGATTGGCAAAAAGGGCGGCCAGCTGATCGATGCGGGCTTAAAGGTGCTGTATAAAAGTAAGGGTGCCGAACGAATCAGCATGAGGCGCGGAGCAGGAACGTTTCCTGAGCGCAGCGAACGAGCGGGTTTGTCCCCAGCGTCTCCATCCCTTGGTTCTTCCTCTTCTTTCCGTTCATCTGCCGCGGATCCCGCATTTGATGGCCTTCCCGGTGGGCCAGTCGCTCAGCAGATCATATGACAGCCGGGCATTGTACCGCGCGGGGTCATTCGATGACCATTTCCGGGTCTCGGCTCAATCGCAGAGGCGTGCCAGAAATGTAGGAAGGTCCTGAGCCTCACGCGCTCGCTTTCATTCACCGGTCCGCAGGAATGGACAGCCTTGTTTGTAGTGTGGCACGGAGCACACGGAGTGACCAACACTTCACTCTGTGGACTCCAAAGTAAGTTTCGTTTGGTTGCGGATTTGCCGCTTTGGAAATTTTGTCGCGAGCATATTCGAAAGCTTTGTCGTAGTCTTAACCTGTTTTTTCGGGATTTTCTGAAATACGAACCGTGCCTACGCGGATATCAATCTCACTCCGCTCCTGGACCTTATCTATGCGTCCGTCGGCAATCCACAGGATGCGGTCGGATGCCGACAACATCTTGTGATCGTGCGTCGCGGAAATTACCGTGATCCCATCCTGTTTGCTGAGTTGGTGCAACAGGCCGATAATTTCCTCGCCGGTTTGGAGGTCCAGGTTTCCGGTAGGTTCGTCGGCGAGGATGATCGCGGGCTCATTCGCCAGAGCCCGGGCGATGGCAACACGCTGCTGCTGACCGCCCGACAATTGATCGGGGCGATGATCCAGTCGATGGCTCAATCCCACGCGGGATAACACGTCGCGAGCCCTCTCCATTGCCTCCGGCACAGCGGTTCCGCTGAACAACAGCGGTACAGCGACATTGTCTTCTGCACTGTAGGAAGAGATCAGGTTGTAGGACTGAAAAATGTAACCAATGTGATTGCCGCGAAAATAGGCCAGTTGCCTACGGGTTAATTGGGTGAGGTCCAGGCCCGCTACCTCAACCTTGCCCGAGGTGGGCCGGTCAAGCGCTCCGATCATGTTGAACAGGGTGCTTTTCCCTGACCCGCTGGGTCCCATGATGGAAAGGTATTCGCCGCGAAAAATTTCCAGGGAAACATCACGCAGTGCATGCACCACGGTCTTGCCCAGGTGAAAATCCTTGTGGAGGCTGCGGATTGAAATCAAGACCTCCATCGGTCGCCCCCCGAATTTGTTCTGTACTTCATCTAATACGGCGACGAAATTGCCGCCTTGCTCAAAAATGTGACTCCGACGCCGATGGTCGTGATCAAACCCGCGCCGCATGCGAACCCTGCCGCGACGACCGGCACGTACTGCCGCCAGCGCAGGCCCAATTTCCGCTGGAAGTAGTACCTGCCGATCAACGCGCCGATAAACTGCGGTATGATGACATGCGGCAAGCTCTGACCGAGTCCCCGGACCACGCCGTACACGAAGAACACCGGCATACCGATCCCCGACAATACCGCGAACAACAGCACCCCGAACCCCCCGCCGGCCGCCAGGTATTTCCAGTTAAACGCTTCTTCGAATATCGAATATTCACCCAGCGTCGCTGAGTACATGATGCATTGGTTGCGCGCTTGAAGTTCCCACATCTTGTCGGCGAACGGATAGACAGCCGAGGGGACTTCCGCCAGGCCCCAGATGAAATTTGCGAAGAAAATCGAGCTGATCAGAATGATGGGGTACAGGATGAAGCTGGCCTTCCAGATGCTGGTGAACTTGGTGCCGGTTAATTCGCACTGGCGGTAAAAAACGGTCATCATGCCGTAATTGGCCATCGGCATGGGGATGAACCAGACGGCAACGCCTTTATATCCGCTGAAGATCAAGGTCGCCTCGCGGATGAAAGGGATCTCCACGACCTCACCGACAATCCCTTCCAGTCGGGCCGTGGCGTAGCTGATCAGGGGCGTGTATACGAAACCGAGGAAAAGCATGACCGCGACAACCCCTTTGTGCCAGTCAATGAGGTAGCCGGCGACCACGATATAGATTGCAGTGGTGAGCAGGTAGCAGGTGAAGACGATCCAGAACCGGATGTCGCCGCGGCCCGCGGGAGGCTCGCTGATCATCGACACCGTGCGCTCCGTTTCGCGCTTTCTGCGCCAGTGGTGCAGCGATCGGACCATCTGCCAAATACCCGCTCCCGCGATTACCAGCGACACTCCGATCGTGAAACTGAAGTAGAAATCGACATTGTTCTTGTACATCGTGATGACCGTATCGTCTCCGGTCGCCCATGAATCGAGAATTCCAACGGAGTGCAAAATGGGATTGGCGACCATGGTGATGATTAATCCGACAAAACTGCCGACCATGGCAAAGAACGGCAGCACCATGCCCATCAGGAGGTTGCCCAGATCCCAGGACATCCCCGTGGCCACCGCGGGTAATAACGCATCGGTCTTGGTGGTAAAGTCGCTGAAGGGAATCGGCAGCAGCATAATGGGTTTGTCGAGCAGCGCACCGGTCACCGTGGGTAGCAGCAGGTAGATTGCTCCGAACGTCAGCCCGATGGCTCCCCCGATCGAAAAGACCCTCCACCGCCACGAGGTTTCCGGATCGCCGGACGTATCGTCCGCATCGGTGGCCAGCGCCATCACGCCTTGCGCCCCGATGGGGGCCAGCGGAAACGGCAGCTTTTCGGTGTCGCTGGCCACGCGAAACAATCCGTACCCGAGAACGAGATTGCTGATCTGACTGAAAAACGTTCCAAACACGACCAATCCGATCGCCGGCAACCAGTCGCGATGAAAGAATGTGCGATTTTCGTACGACTCCGACTCGATGGGGGGCGCCCACCAATGGGGCAAGTACTCCGCGATGCCTGCTTCTCTCGCCGCATCGGACGCCACGAAGAACTGGTGCCACAGCAGGCCGGAAAACGGCACGGAGAGTGCAGCACCGGACATGAAGAAGAGCACGAAAATCTCGGCGCGCTTCAAGTTGCGATGCGCTCGCCGGGCAACCTCAATGAAGAGAATTACCGTGACCCACTGCGCGGCCGGTCCGATGCCCTGGCCGGCCAGCAGGCTCATGTACATCGCCCCCGGCATGATGAGCAGGGCGATGAAGATGGCCGCAAAAAAGCTGGACCAGGTGAAGCCATCCTCAAAGTGCGAGGGCACCTCCATCGCGCTCCGAAACTCTTCAATTTCCCGATCAGTCTTCATCCTGTCCCATTTCTTCCAGCGTTCGCTGCCGGTAGAGTTCCATGGCCTCTTGGCTGAGGGAGCGCCAGATCAGAAACTGGCGCCGCAGGTCGTTGAGTAGAACCTTGTTCAGCCGCCGCCAGTCTTTAGGCTGCCCGGACTGACGAACAATTTGAATGTTTACTTCGTCAATTCCCTCCACTTCGCTAGGCGCGCTTCTCAGTTCGAACGACTGTGTCACCCCGAGGTCGAGTGGCGCCAGTGCCAGTTCGGCTTGCAGGCCCAGGTGATCCTTCTCCTCACGTACAACGGATGCGTTCTGCGCCCTGAATGTGCCGAGACCCGTGTCGGAGTAGTTGTCAAAATGCTCCTTGAGAAAGCTGACAATTCCGGTGAAATCGTACTGCGAAACGGTAAAAGGGAATACGATATTAAGCGTGTCGTTTTCCGGAGCGGGCATTCGCCAAGTGCGCATGACGCCGGGATTCGCGCTGCGCGAAGCTTTGATGGCCGGATAGATGGCGGAGACCATGACCATCGCCATGACAACAAGAATTGTGACGATCGCGTTCAATGAGGAGTAATTCATCTCGGGGACACGAAGTCCGGTGATCGGTGCAAGCATGGTGAGCATTTCAACCGATCCTTGCGCGAGAAGATACCCGGCCAGGCCGCCGATCACGGAATAGACCATTGCCTCCGCGAAGAAGAGGCTGGCCACGTGGGCGGGCGCCAGGCCCAGCGCACTGAAACTGTAGATCTCCTTTTGCCTGTCGGAAACCGATCCCAGCATCGTGCCGAATACAACCAGACCGCCGAGAAGCAGGGGGAAGAGCAGGGTCCTGATGTTGCCGGCCTGGACAATCGGCCCCAGGAGGTGGCGGTATACGCCATCGGATCGGGTTGCACTCACCGGATGGCGCAACATGCGCGCGATGTCCTGCACAATGACCTCGGCGGTTGCGTGATCCGGGGTGTAGAGGTTCATCGAGCGCAGGTTTGCGCCCATTCCGCGGGCAGCCGCGCTGGACACGATGGCAACCGAATCCGGCAATAATACGGCCCAGTTCGGGTTTCGTTGAAGCATTCCCACGCCTTCTTTTTCAGAAGCGGGCCTTGCGTCCCAACTGATGACCTTGTTGCTGATATCCTGAAAATCGACAGGGAGAATGTTGCTGTTGTCCATGTCGGTGACGGTTGCGAACTTTGAGGAATTCAGAAATGGCCCGACCTCGAGCGTGTGTCCGCCCAGGATGGCCGGATCGCCCGGCCCGAGGCCCAGCCGTTCACCAATTTCCTTCGTTACAAATACCGTTCCGTCGATGTCCTTCATCGCCCCGCCCAGAAGTTCAAGGAGATCGTCGCGATGCAGCAGTTCCTCGCTGTCCAACCCAAGGACACCGCGAAGCGGCACCGGTCGCGTACCGTTCTCTTGGGTGATCGCCAGGGCGCGATCGCGCCAATCCGAAGTTACCCAGTACCGCGGGCAGATCGTAGCCACCGCGGACCATCGCCCTTTGAACACTTCGAGAATCGGCTCCGGTAGGGTCCTCCAGTTCACCTGGTGAAAGAAAACTCCGGCGTAGGAGGGCGCGGAGCGGAGAAAGATGCGGATCACACCGGTTTGTACGCCAAACGACGCGAAACAAAGAATCGTGAACGTCAGCAGTATAATCGTGGTTGAGGTCAGGGCGGTGCGAAGAGGCCGCCGCCGCATTGTGGACACCCCCATCGACACCGCTGCAAACATGGTGCCGAACCGTGATACGTCCGCGGCATGCACTGTTGCGGTCATCCCTTGCAGTACTTTCAGCTCCGCTTCGAACTTCCGCATGATGATGAAAATGACCATGCCGGATAGCACCAGGATTCCGAAACCAAGGAATATGATGACCGGCGTCTTCGATACGGAAAATGCAGGATGACTTACGAAAAGCAGGAGAAACGTAATTGTGAAGATGCCCGCAAACCCGATGATCTGCTTGTACACATTGACCGCTCCAATGAGCAGCCGCTCCAGAATGAATGCGAATGGCACTGACAGAGCCAGCAATACGAGCACCGCATGCACCAGGTCTTCCATCGAGTTGCGCACGTTCGTGTAGACGGCTCGTTCGGCCAGGAGCGCGGATGCCGCGGTTGCCTCCTTCTCCGAAACGGCGTCGATTTGATTCATGGAAAGCAGCAGGTCTTCCGTCCGGCCATGCAACTCCTCAATCGAGGTGTTCATGATGGATCGGTCCCGCAGGATTTTCATCCGGGATTCATTCACCCGCCATAAGTCAGTAGCTGCCTGGGCTGTACCGGCAATCGCCGGGTAGGGTCCGTTCGCCGCGACACCGGTACCTTGATGCCCTTCAGCCGGATCCCTGTCCGTCGTTTTGACGGCCCGCTCCGCATTCCCTCCATGAACCGGAGGCCCGTTCAGTAAAACGATGGAAGCATCCAGGCCGAAGAGTTTGACGGTGTCTACTTTCGGCTCACAAAACCAGAATGCAATCCCGTCCTCCACGCCGGTGTTGGATCGTTCCTCGCCCAGAACTGCGTCTGACTTGCCGATCATGAACTTCGGCAGACCGAGTTGCACCTGGGGCGGCATGACCAGGGCTCCATGGCCGCAACGCACCAGGTTCAGCCGTTCCTTGATTGTGTTCTTGGACGTTAAATCCGTTGCGTGGCTGACCCGGCCGTCCGCTGAGAATTTCGCGCCGAAAACAAAGTTGTCCACCACGTTCGGAGTGTCATAGAGAGGGCCGATCGTGTACGCGCCATTTGCATCGGTGAGGACCACCTGGAAATCGTCGTACGCGTAGGGCTTGTGCGAAACGAAATCCCGCGGTGGATGGCTGCGCCGCACCTGGATCGCCACGCCCGACAGCGGACTGTTCACTTCCTGACCGCGACTGCGCACCATGGCCATTGCGCCGGTGACATGGTCCTTGGCATAAACCGGTGCGATGTAGGTTTGCTCAGATTCGATGGAACTCGCCTGCGAAAGGTTTTGATGGGCTGCAACACCGGCAATCAACGCGCCCAGCTGGTCCGCCTGGCGTCGGATGTTTGACAAGTTGAGTCGATCCAGTGTGTCGTCCGGCGTGCCCTCACGCCGCAGGTCCTCCTGCACCGTGCACAGGGCTACGTTGTAGATCCCCAGGGTTCCCGCAAAGGCGCCACCGTGTATCAGCTCGGGTGCCGACCAGATTAAATCCGCCGGATTCAAAGTCAGGTCAACCGTGCCGGATTCGAAGCCAGGCAGGGCCCGGCCCGAGTCGGACAAATCGTCAATGACGTAGCTGAACGTGCGCTGGACTTTGCTGTAGACGCCGGGCACATCGCGGTTCCCTCGAAACGTCGAGCTATTGCCGATCACTAGTCCCCAGCGGTCGGTTCGGTCCCCCAACAGGAATGAGATGTGCAGCATGGGCAGCATGGCGCCCATCCGTTGGTCGATCCGGTCTTCCGCGTCAAGAGACCGGCCCACCAGATCGAGTTCAATTCGCCGGGCCTGCAGGTCGGTGCGGACCCGATCCAGGCTCTCGTTCGCCACGCCGTTTACATCATCCGAAAATTCTTTGCGCACGAGGGCCCGGCGCAGGTTGTTCCACACATCTTTATCCGCCTGCAGAGCATCGATCGACTCCGAAAGTTCCCCAAGCATCGCTGTGTTTTCATTGTCTGCCGCGCGCTGATCGCGCAATGAGAACATCGCAATACCCAGATCGGTTGCGCGATTGGCCGCGACAAGTTGAAGTCTTCGCAGGAGTTCGTCTCTCGCGGGATGTTTTCTGTGTTCGTCGCTCAGTGGATCGTTTTCGTTCAGCAAGTCCTGCAAATCATCCAGAAATCCAGTCTCGGTTTTGTGGCTGGTCGCCCGGGCCGCCAGCCCCGACTTCTTGGCGTCCAGGGCACGGTACAACGCCATCGCGCCCGCATTGCCCCGCGCACGGCTATCCAGAAAGGCTACCAGGATGTGGCGGCGCTTGTTTGCAGGAGTATTGCGGACCAGTTCTTCGGCAACTTGCAAAAGTGCTGCGCAGGTGGCGGCTCCGCGTGCGCCGGGAGTTCGATTCGGGATTTCCCCAAAGCTGTCCAGCGATGCCGCCAGAAGGATCAACTCTTCCTTTTCTGCGAAGCGGTAGACGGGGTTCGTGCCGGGGATGAACCCGAGTACGTTCCGGCCAACCGCCTGGCGCCAGACAATTTGGCTGTGAATCGTCGCCCGCTTGCCCGCCTCGAGATCTGCAGGGGCTCCTTCGTAATAGAACCGTGGAAGATTTGCGTTTGCGTTTGCATGATGAGTTTGCTCCGAACGCAGTTCGTCACCCGGCGTAAAGATGACCGCAACGGCTCCCAGTCGAAACGCGCGCATCCATTCCCGGCCCGCACGATACTCCATCACGACGATGCAGCCATGCGGCGAGCGTTCCCCAAAAACCTTCGGTGTGCCAAGTCGCGCATGATAGATTGGACCGCTGATTCCGTCGGGGCCGGTGATGGGGGGAATGATCCCGTTGGGGCGCATCGGCAGGAGCGGTAGGGTCCGGTGGGGCAGCCCCGATTCATCGCCCAACTCCATTTCGCACCGAAGAATCTGCGTCTGCGCCGCAACAAAATCCTGCTCGATCACTTCATCCAAGCCAATATCGCGCAGGCGTTGAGCAACATACTCGGCGGCTCGCCTATATTCATCGGTACCGGTCAACCTGTGCGGCGCCTGGGTTAGTTGAAGGCAGTCCGTTTTGAAGTCGTCTACCTCTACCGCGTTTACGTTGAACGTCAGCAGGAGCAAGATTGCAAGGGTGTGAGCAACAGGGGGCAAAGCGATGACTCGATGTGCGGTACTGCGTAGAATCCTCTTTGATTTCGCGACCTGATATTGGCGGAACAGCATTACTGTTGTTCGCCCCCGATCGTTCCGACTTCGATATGGACCTCGTCGCGTTTGGCAATGCGGTCCACTCTTCCGTCACGAATCCAGATCAGGCGATTGCAAATGTCCAGCATGCGATGGTCGTGGGTGGCGCAAATGATCGTCACGCCGCGATCTGTATTCAATTGGCGCAGGATCCGCAGGATTCCGCTGCCGGTCTTTAAATCGAGATTGGCTGTCGGTTCGTCGCAGAGAAGAATACTGGGGTTGTTTGCCATGGACCGTGCGATTGCGACGCGCTGCTGCTGCCCGCCGGACATTTCGATGGGCCGGTGGAACCACCGATCTGCGAGGCCCACGAGTTCCAGCAGTTCCATGCCTCTGTGTCGGGCTTCGTCCGGCGGCACATCGGCAAAAGCCATCGGCGTCGTCACGTTCTCCAGCGCAGTCATGTAGGTGATTAAGTTGTACGACTGAAATATGTACCCAATCTTCCTGCACCGGAGAAAAGCCAACTCTACGGCGGTCAGCTGCGCGACATCTACTTCATCGATAAAGACCCGGCCGCCGGTAGCTCCGTCCAATCCGCCGATCATGTTGAAGAACGTGCTCTTGCCCGATCCTGACGGACCCATCACGGATATGAATTCACCCGTATAGATTTCGACATCGATACCGCGCAGCGCCTCGGTAACTACGTTTTTCACCTGGTAGTGCTTCGTAAGACCCACGGTGCGGATGATCACGCGCAGGGTCGCGTCATCCGACGGCATCGTTTTTCTTGAAATCGATGTGTCTCGCCTCATTCCACCCGCATCGCTTCCATCGGCGCCAGCCTCGCTGCCTGAAGAGCGGGAATGACAGTGGACAAAGCTGCCAGGATCACACCGAGAAAAAGGGCGGCTCCAACTGCCAGCAACAAAGAAAAGGTTGGAATGGCCCCGGCAAGCAGGGAGCCGAATGTTCCGAACATCCTGCTCATTCCGATTGTAAGCCCAACCAGCGCTCCAAGAAGTCCACCGAAGAAACCCAGCATGCAGGCTTCGAGAATGAATGCCAGCGCGATGAACCCATCCAACGCCCCGAGGCACTTCATGGTCGCAATTTCTCGAAAGCGTTGGGTGACTGACATGAGCATGGCGTTGGTAATACCCACCATGCAGACGATCAATGATACGCCGATAAGCCAGATCATCCGCTGATCCAAAATTCGGCGATCGGCCGAATCGCGCACCCACGCCACCGAAGCGAGGGCTTGCTCCTCGCGGTAAATCCTGGATAACTCTCGGAGACGTTCCCGGGACAGATCCTCGGCACGGAATCCGGTTTCGGTCATTCTCTGCAGGAACCACGATGCGTTGGAGCCGCTGCCGAGAAAGCGCCAGAGGAGCTTCGGATCGATTTCCCCAGGAAGAATATCCAACCTCTGCGCGATGGCAATCTGCATGGCGTCGGAGTCGATGGTTTGCTCGATGCGCTTCACGTCGAGCATCTCGCGAGCCTGGGGCGCAACCCGATCGGCAGTCGTTGCATCAAGCTGAAAGCCCGCTTCACGAACCTGGTTGCCGAATTCACCTTCCGCGTCAGACAACGCCTCAATCATCGAACGCCCGTCCAAAGACGTGGCAAGTCGATTCGCCGCTTCCAGCCACCCGGTCCGGATTTGCTCGGAACGGGCGCGAGTTGTCGGCCACGCTTCGAGAAAGCGATGCAAGGTTTCGGTGGTGACGGGCAGCTTGAGTGACGGCATTGTCGCAAGTTCTGTTTCAAAGCGTTGGAGGTGTTCCGGTTCGCGTAACCACCCGAATACGCCGTATCCTTCGGCGTCATGTAAAAGTCTCCGGCGCTGACCGTAGTTCAAACGTTCCAACCAGGTAACGATTGCGGTCGCTTGTGCTGCCTGTTCCGTCAACTCCGTTATCGTCGCATCGCTGAAGCCGCCCATCGACTGTAATTCGGAAGGGATGGTCTCCTCCTCGCCGGCTGCTGCCAGGCGAGAAAGTACTTGCTCTTCTGTGCCCGCTTGAGAGAGGTGGGTCGCGAGGTTGGCCGCGGTGTGGAGTTCCTTTATTCGTTCATCCAACCGTCCCGCCACGCTGTTCTTGAGCATCGATTCACTGAGGGTGTTCATGAGGAACGCAATAGCCACCACGATGACAAGGATTGTGACGACGGAGCGGCCCAATCGATGGCGCATTCCGTTGATCGTCATGCTCAGCGTTCGAAGGAAGCCGAGCCGGGCCTGATCCTGGATGTCGATCCGCTTCAATGTGTTGTCCTCATCCGGTGGCAGCATAGCGTAGCATTTGGCCCGTTTTCCAGCTCAATTCAAAGAGCAGGCACTTTGCGGCAACGCCCCAAGACCGGCTGAGCCGAAACAAAAAAGCAAGTAGGCCCTCTACCCTTTAAGGCTTTCGAACCCAGGCGAGGATATACAGCTCAGCATGGTTTTTGTGCGCATCAAGATCGTGCCGTCCGCGATGGCAGGAGAGGCATAAATACTTTCATCCATTTTGTTTTCTGCAAGGATCTCGAATCTGTCATCTGCTTTAAGTACGACCTCGTTGCCGGATGTGCCTGAGGCATAGAGTTTGTCGTCCCCCGCGACCAACGATGCGATACACCCTCCATAGGGTAGACGATGCCGCCAAAATGCCTTCTCATCGGCCGGATCGACACAGCTCATTATTCCCGAATCGGCCAAAATGTACAGCCTCCCACGATATAATACCGGTGAAACGCAACCGGGTGCGTCCCCGAGGATTCCCATAGCGATGTTACCATCATGTCACGGCCTGCGCCGGATAGTTCGAGTCCGAATACCAGAAAAGGTGGGGCCAGTTCTCCGACCACGCAGCGGGCGGCGCGAGGAGGCACAAGATGGGTAGGGCAAGCATTGGCCGAATTCTATGCACATAAGCAGATAAATTCATTGAACTGCCCTATTTGACCAAGTCGTTGACGACTCGCTATCTACCTCGATGGGTCGGATATTGAAATCGCCAGCGCTCCTCGTTCGATCAGCTGGCGAATGTAATTTCCTGCCGCCACGCGAGCCTCGTGGAATGTCAATTGATGCGCGGCGGCGAATGCGTCGACAACCTGCTCGACATTTCGCTGGTCATCGCATAGTTCCCACACGTGACTGCCAAGCCGGTCGAGAATGATTGTTCGTGAAGTGCTGGGGCGGAGGATCCAGGAAATAGGGGGCACAAGAAATTTAGGGCGCCGCCGCGGAACCACCATGCGCATGGTTCCGTCATGGAGCGGCTCCGCTTGCGCGGCTGCATTTCGGATCGGTATCGCCCGGAGCATCGACCGCCAGTCTGCTTTCTGTTCGTCAGCTTTTCTTCGCTTCTTCATCTGGTCCCGATTTCAGATGCCAGGGAGGGGCAACATGCCAACCGGCGACCTGGCAGTCGCGTCGCTTCGCCTTCACCTCTATCAGTGCATGTCGCACAATAGAGCCTCCCGTCCTGCGGGCATTGCCAGGCTGCGGCTCGAAGCTTCGGAGGTTTTCGGACCATCCGCCGCAGGGGACCTTGTCGAAGAATGCCTTCGACGCATGCAATGTCGTGACCGCGAATCGTGGTGCCGGACTGTTGTATGTCGATCACGTCGGATGAAACCTGCATCTCAAGCCATTGCGGCACGGACCCTTTCAACCAATGCGGCACAAGGCCGAGGCGTTGAAACAACTCGGTAGGAATGGGACTCTTCCCGTTTCCGAATCTCATCTCCGCGCGGGCCGGCTCCACTACGCAGGCCTGGAGAGTTACGGTTTCAGACGCCTGTAAATCCATGCCGAATGCACGCCAGCGTGTAGTGCTGCCGAGGCTCGGACGCTCACGCACGGATTCGAGAACATCGCGGGTCAGATCGCTGTCCTTGGCCTCCGGCCAGATGAACACGATCTCGACAAGACAGCTTTCCTCTCCAAAAAATCGGCCGAAGCGAGAGGTGTTCAGCTCTTTCCCGCTGATATCCAAGCCGCTCCAACCCGATGTCTCGACCGGTCGTATCGATGCGTTCGAATGATCCGTCTTTAGCTTGTTCCCGTAGTCCGAAAGTGTTCGCTGCCAGTCGGGCGGAGCGTCGAACCTGCGCCAGTTGAATTCCAGCCGGTACTGGTGCCTGTCCGCCAGAACGCAACGGCCTGTATCCGGCCCGCGCCCGAATTGCAGCATCTCCCAGTCGTCCGGATGCTTCATTTCAAACTGACGCCAAATCAGGGTTTCCATGCGATCCATAATAAGTCGTGACAATTTAGTGATGTGCGACTGGGCCCATCGTTGATGGGATCGCCCGAGTTCTCAAGAGCATTCACTGGATCAGCTTTCCCGACGCTTTCCATCCGGATCCACAGGTGGCCTGAGAGTGATTATCAGCCGAGATCGGGAAAAGACCTGTCAAAAAGCTTTTGACTGTTTGAAGTACCGAGGCCCATCTGAGCGAATTATTGAAAAGTTATTCACAGGTTGTTGACAGGGTTCTTCACAGGTTGTTGACAGGTTGTTGACAGGTTGTTGACAGGTTGTTGACAGGTTGCTGACAGGTTGCTGACAGGTTGCTGACAGGTTGCTGACAGGTTGCTGACAGGTTGCTGACAGGTTGCTGACAGGTTGCTGACAGGTTGCTGACAGGGTTATTCACAGGTTGTTGACAGGTTGTTGACAGGTTGTTGACAGGTTGTTGACAGGTTGTTGACAGGTTGTTGACAGGTTGTTGACAGGTTGTTGACAGGTTGTTGACAGGTTGGCTGTTAATAAGTGTCAAGTCAGTAACATATAACAGGAAGTATTTCCAATCGACTCGTGCTGTGGGGTTTGATGACCGATAATGACGCCATCAATTAGCATGCATATTTCATGCGTGGCGAGGTAGAGCTCGGGATTTTCAACGCAAGCGTCTTTTCGGGAGCAGGTTCCGACCCTGGGCGTCATTGGCTGCGCCCAAACAGTGTGTTGGATTCGGTGATGCGGGCAGGTGGGGGGGTGGGTCATGATTTTGACTGACTGGGTTTTGCAGATTTCTTCCGTACTGAGCCACTGGGTTTGACTCGTCGGAGAACCAGAGTGTTTCGATCTTCAATCATCCATTCGAACTCCTCGCCTTTCTTCAGATTCAATGCTTCTGCTCCGAGAGACCCACCGCTCTTTGGGGTCGCCGGATGCTTCAGCGACGATCGGAGCGGGGACGGATCCCGGGAATGTTGTCGGCGGCGAATGGGCTTTTCGAGGCAATGGTTTCTGCCCAGTTGTTGGCAACGCAATGTACGGCATCAGCAGCTCTGGATTCGGACTCTTTGGCGACGGAACATTTCCCGTAAGCAATCGCGAAGGGCCGGAGGCGGTAAACGGCATTCAGTACGGGCTGGTCTCCGCCGGCGATGATCCGACGACGGGTCAGATGGCGGTAAGCGGAATGCGATCTCTCGTCCAGAACGAAACCGTTTTTACGCTGACTGGACCGCCGGCCGGCTTCGATCCTTCCGCCGATATTTCGAATGTTTCGTTCGTCTACGGGACCGATCTGAGCGGCATCGACCCCAGATTGACGGGTGTGCCTGAGCCATCCACGATTGTCCTGGTCCTCATTGGGCTGGCCGTGTTTCGGACCAGGGCCGAGCGGCAAAGATAAGCAATCGAAAAAAATGTCAGACCCTGTCTCACCACGCAGTCCAGCCGCCGTCGATCGTGATGTTTTGCCCTGTCATGTAACTTGACGCGGCGCTCGAAAGAAACACCATGGCTCCCTTCAACTCCCAGGGGTGCCCCATTCGCTTCATTGGATTCTTTGCGCTGAGCCGGTCTACCATCTCACTTGAAACATTGTTGAAATTCGGAAACGGGCCGGGACTGAGGCAGTTGACTCGCACGTTGTCCTTCGCCCAGTAGCAGGCAAGGTGGCGGGTCATATGAATCGTTCCCCCTTTCAAGGCGTGATACGCGACCGGACTGGCCGTG
>CAUZEO010000011.1:0-36522 GCA_963578625.1 Kiritimatiellia bacterium
AAGCCCATCGGAAGCACTGCCGGCACCTATTGGACACGGCCACTCGTCGAGCAGCAACTGCGCCGCGACTTTGCCGGCAGCGAGGGTCTGTCCGCGGAGCTGTTTCAAGAACTTACGGAACAGGCCGCGACCTACGGCGCGCCACTGGAGCACCTGTTGGTCGACAGAGATCTTGTTGCCGAGGATTCGGTGCTGAAGTCGTTATCGGACATGACGGGACTTCCCGTTGTAAATCTTGCGGAGGCCGGCGTTGATCCCGAGGTGGTGGAACAGATCCCCCCGAGAATCGTTGCCCATACGAGGATCATGCCGATTCGCCTTGATTCAGGGGTCCTGATTCTTGGAACCGACAAGGTGCGCGATGTCACCGAAGAAGACCGGCTACGGTTGCTGTTGAATCGCCCGGTGCGATGGGTGCTTTGCACCCGCGGGGATGTTCGGGAGAGCATCAATCATTATTTCGGGATCGGATTGGAATCGTTTCTCGGTCTCACCGGCCCGGCGCATCGCGGCGAAAGCGGCACCGGTGAACCGGGAGGAGAAGAAGGGGAGCAGCGCGCAAACATTCCGCGATATATCGAGGAGGTGGTAGGGGAGGCGATCCGCGCGGAGGCAACCGACATCCACGTAGAGCCATACGAAGAAGATCTGCGAATCCGGTTTCGGATTGACGGGAGTCTGTGCGCCGTTTCGCTTCCGGAAGGCATCGAGAAATATGGCAAATCCATTGTCTCCGGTTTGAAAGTCCTGGGACAGATGAACGTCGCCGAGCACCGCCTGCCGCAGGACGGCAGGTTCACCTTCGAAGAAGATGATCAGACCTATGACATTCGGATGTCGCTGCTTCCAACGCCCCACGGGGAAGCGGTCAATCTCAGGATTCTGAATCGCGTGGCCACCCACCTGTCGATCGAAGAACTCGGCCTGCGATCCGACCAGCGGTCCATATTCGACCGCCTCTTGTTGCGCCCGCATGGGATCATCCTCTTTACCGGTCCGACGGGCAGCGGGAAAACCACCAGCCTGTACGCCGCACTGGCAAGTCTCAACCAGGAAGACCGTAAGGTCATTACGATTGAGGACCCGGTCGAGTACCAGATACACGGGATCACACAGCTACAAGTCCGGCCGGACATTGGGTTTTCTTTTTCCGCAGGGTTGCGTTCGATATTGCGGCATGATCCCGACGTGGTTCTGGTAGGGGAAATCCGCGATCCCGAGACCGCTTCAATTGCCACCAGTGCCTCACTTACCGGGCACCTCGTATTCAGTACGCTGCATACCAATGACGCGGTATCGGCGATTACCCGGCTGATCGACATGGGGATTGAGCCGTACCTCGTATCTTCCAGCGTCCAGGGTGTCATTGCGCAGCGGTTGGTGCGCAGGCTATGTACGCGGTGCCGGGAACCGCAGACGCTGGACCCAGACGTTCTGGCGGCACTACCCGAACTTCAGCCAAGGGAAAACGGCGAGGGAACTTTCTACCGGGAGCACGGGTGCCCTCATTGCCGGTTTACCGGATTCCGCGGGCAGCAGGCCATCTTCGAAATCTTGTCCATTGACGGGGAGTTGGCGTCGCTTGCGGCGTCCCGAGCGCCAACGCACACCCTGACGGATGCGGCGCTCCGCCAGGGGCTGAAAACGCTCCGAAGCAGCGGATGGGAATTGGCCCGGGAAGGGCTGACGACTGTCGAAGAGGTGATGCGAGTGACCCGGGAGGTCGACTAGTGCATTCGAATCAAGCTTGACGTTCCGCCGAAATCCGTAAACCCTGCTCGGCCTTTAATCATGACAGGAGAATACAGATGAAGATTATTCGTTTCTTGGACAACGATGGCAGTGAAAAATATGGCTGCCGGCACGAAGATGGTTCGGCAACGTTGATCGATGGCGACATCTACGGGGACTTTAGCGACACCGGGACGGCGGCTACCGTGAGCAAACTTCTTGCGCCGGTCCATCCCACCGATATCCTTTGTATTGGTTTGAATTATGCCGAGCATGCGAAGGAAGGTGGAAAGTCGGTTCCGGAGCGCCCGCTTTTGTTCATGAAAACCTCAAGCACCGTCAATCATCCTGGAGACGCGATTGTGATTCCGCGGCGTCTACGCAGTGACAAGGTTGACTACGAGTGTGAACTGGTGGTTGTCATCGGGAAGCGTTGCCTCAATGCGACAAAAGAAAACGCGTTGGATTACGTTCTTGGATACACGTGTGGAAACGACGTCAGTGCGAGGGACTGGCAGCTCGAATGGGGCGACGGCCAGTGGTGCCGCGGAAAAACATTCGCGACGTTTGCGCCGCTCGGCCCCTGCGTTGTAACTCCGGATGAGATTCCCGACCCGAACAACTTGAATATTAAAACGATTCTCAACGGTGACGTAATGCAGAGTCACAACACCAGCGACATGATTTTCGACGTACGCACGCTGATCGAGAGCCTTAGCGGCAGCACGGTGCTTGAGCCCGGCACGGTAATCTTCACCGGAACGCCCCAAGGCGTTGGCGCAGCCCGCACTCCTCCGGTTTTTCTCAAGGACGGCGACACCGTCACCATTGAGATCGAGAACATCGGCGAGCTGACCAATCCCGTGGTGGACGAGAGCTGAACACCGGCACCGCCACCCTTTGCGGCTTGAACGTGGGCGGAACAAACTGTTCCGCGGTGGCAGGCTCCGACGACGGGCAAATTCTGGATCGCGCACAGTGGCCCTCAGATACGGGTCGCGGCCCGCATGCGATGATCGATGAACTCGTCGAACATGCAAAGGACTTGTTGAAGAAACACCCGGGGATTCTTCGCGTAGGGGTTCCTATTGGCGGTCCGCTAGATGCAAATCGCGGCATCATAGACTCACCCCCTAACCTGCCGGGTTGGGATTCGATTCCTCTGCAGACGATCTTACAGGACCGGTTGAAGCTTCCGGCGCGAGTGGATCATGACGCGGCGGCATGCGCGCTGGCGGAGCAGCGGTGGGGCGCAGGGAAGGGCGCCGCCCGGCTGATCTACCTTACCTGCGGGACCGGATTCGGTGCGGGCATTCTCATTGACGGCCTGCCGTACTACGGACGTGATGGCCGTTCACCGGAAATCGGGCACGTACGATATGCGGAGGACGGACCGGTCGCTTTCGGCAAAAAGGGTTGCTTCGAATCGTATGCGTCCGGATCGTCGTTGCGACTGCTTGCGGCCTGGAAGTTTCCGGATCGCTGGGGTGATAAGCCACCCAAGCCCCCGGAGATTGGGCAACTCGCATCCAGCGGAGATCCCGATGCCCTTGAGGTCCTATCCATCAACGCCGGTGCGGTTGGCGATGCCTGCGCCCTGGTGGCGGATCTGTTTGTTCCGGAGGTGATTGTATTGGGGAGCTTGTCCCTGTACCTGGGCGATGCCTGGTTTCAACAGGTGGAAGAACGCTTTCACGAGCAGGCGCTGGCCGCACATGTGGAAGGCTGCCGCCTCACACCGCCCGGCCTCGGCGATCGGTTGCAGGACTGTTCCGCCCTCGCCGTGGCAGCTCGCATTTGAATCCAATGATCTCATGGGGCAGGTGATCCCCACCCCCTGAACTCACCGGGGGAGCGAGTTCAGGGCGGCGGGCTGCTCCAACATCAGGCCGATTCCAGCTTCACGTCCACGGGGACAGGATTGGATACGATATCGAACACCGGCTAAGGCGATTGCGCCCGTTAGGTGTGTTATATAGGCTTCTGTAACATCCTTCGCATTCAGATTCCCGTACCGGCGCTTATCTGACGCGATCAATTCTTTGGTTAATTTAAGAACCAGCTCCTTTGCCCAGTCGTGGTGCAAATGCCCCTGCTCCCGTAATGCGCTGTTTCGATCGGGCACTTCCGCAACCATATTAATGAACTGACAACCGCGGTACTTCGTACGTTTCGCCCACGACTCGATGGAGTCCATGACGCCGTGAAATCGCGCCAGCGGTGTGTTCTTTGTGTCTACAAAATCCAGGATCTCTTTTGCTTTTTCGGAATTGCGCTCGTTTAAATAAGCTACGCACAAATCCTCCTTGGTTGGAAAGTGCGCGTAGAATGTTTGTTTTTTCAGTCCCCGAGAGATGCCTTGGGCCGGACCACGGAATCTGTTGATTAGCAGTATGTTATGACGTAGACTTCACCTGAGTATTGCTCGTACATGCTGCTATTTACCGCACTCATAGCGGCTTCGTTCCTCTGCAGTCCGGGAATGCGGAGCAGCCCCAGAACTGGCCTTTCGCCGACTCGCGGACCACGTCATCCATGGAGGGCGCCGTATCGATAGAAATGGCGTTTACGGCTTTCGCTTCCCGACTCGCGCGCGTCATATGTGAGAACGCGACGGCAGAACCGCAGGGTCTCGATCTGAATGATCGTGGCCCGGGTGAAGGAGTGCTACCTCTGGAAACCGGCATGTTTGTCGAACCGCTCAGGTATGGAAATAGCCCCCTGCCTGGACTGTGGGGAAGTTGCGGTTGACCTCAATGACCCAGGTGACGACTGGACACCAGTGCTGCACTGATCCAAGTCCGGCATCGGAATCAACAAGTTCAATCCTGTCAATAAAGTCATCATACAGCTCCCCCTGGCAGCAACGACTTCTTCAACCTATTCTCCTACTGCCCTTCGAGTTCTCCGACTTTCAAATCGAGATCCTCCCTGCGCTCGATGCGGTCGATGCGGCCGTCGCGGATCCAGATGATGCGGTCGGAGACGTCGAGCATCTTCAGGTCGTGGGTGGCGGAAATGATCGTGACGCCGTGATCTTCCTTTAAACCACGCAGGAGGCTGATGATTTCCTTCCCGGTATTCAGGTCCAGGTTTCCGGTCGGTTCATCGGCGAGGACAACCGCGGGATCGTTGGCGAGGGCGCGGGCCACTGCTACGCGCTGTTGCTGCCCACCGGACAACTCGAGAGGTTTGTGATGAATCCGGTCGCCGAGTCCGACTCTTTTCAATAAATCAACACCCTTGTCACGCGCCTCATCGTCACCAAGGCCCGCGAATACCATCGGTAGAGTTACGTTTTCCAGGGCCGACATCACCGGGATCAGGTTGAATGTCTGGAAAATGTAGCCGATTTTCCGGCAGCGCAGCCACGCCAGTTCGTAGGCATCGAGCTGAGCGAGGTCGACTTCATCGATGAACACCTGGCCCTCCGACGGCTTGTCGAGTCCGCCCACCATGTTGAAGAGCGTCGATTTTCCGGACCCGGACGGACCCATGATGGAGATGTACTCGCCGCTATAGATTTCCAGATCTACGCCCTTGAGCGCATCGAGGGTCATCTTTCCCATCTGGTATGTTTTCCGCACGGACCGTGTCCGCACCACGACAGTCTGTTCTTCGGTCAGTACTGAATCTTCACTCATCGTTTACTCCTATCAGTGAAATAGTTCTAAATCTCCGAGCGCAACGCATCAGCGGGCACCATTTTCGCAGCGATGTAGGTCGGATAAATTGCGCTGATGACGGAAATGACAAGCCCGGCCACGAGGGCAAGGCCGGAGTAAATCAACAGGCCACCGACCGGAAGGTGACCAAATACAGCGCTCCCGTATTTCACAATTGCAAACAGCAGCCCCATGAGAAGCCCGAGCCCGCAACCGATTACGGATCCGACGAGTCCCTGGAAAGCGGACTCCATCAGGAACATTTTCACCACGAAGCTGTCCAGCGCGCCGAGGCACTTCATGGTGCCGATTTCACGGTAGCGCTCCGTGACCGACATCAGCATTGCGTTGCTGATCGCCACGCCGGCGACAAGGAGCGACAGCGTGATCAGCCAGACTTGTTGCGATTTTGCCTCCTCGTCCGGGATGGCGAGCGTAGCAATCAATTCCTCCGATCCGTTTTCCAGAAGCGATTGAAGAATTTGTTGGGAGCTCACGACGTACATTAAGAACGCAATCCCGAGCACAATGCCGCCGGCGGTTATGAGGGTCCGGCCGAAACGCACCCGCATATTGCGGTACGATATTTCGACCGCTTTGCTCAGCGGCAGTTTGATCTGCCGGGCTGTCTTTTCGTTTGTCATTGCTGTTTTGAATCAGGTGTGAACGCGGCGCCGGTTCAATGTCGAATCATGATCAATTCGTTCTCGGGAACGGGGGGGGGGCCCCCGTCTCCAGGGTTTCGCCGTATACTGGAGACGGCGGTTCCCGCCGTGCTGAGAATGGCGGGATCATGAATGGACCGTACTGGAGCGATAGCTTTGTCATTGCGATTTCGTTTTTTCGTCAAAATACCAGGGGCGTGACCGCCTTTCCGATCAGGGCAAATGCCGCGGCCACCATGCCGATGAGTCCGATTCCACAATAATACCCTGCGGCGAGGACCGGAGTATATCTGCGCCAGGTATCTTCTCCGAATTTTTTCGCGAAATAGTATTTCCCGAGTACCGCGCCGATCATCAGCACGATGGCAAAATGAGGCCAGAGCACGGCGCCGCCGACCATGCCGTAGAAGAATCCGGAGGGAATTCCCGCCGCCGCCGTTATGCCGAACAGAATCCAACCGATGCCGAAACCCGCGCCGACCTTGGCGAGGGTGATTGACTCGACGAGCCAGCTTTGGCCTCCGTCCATCGTCGAGGTCGCCCACAGCGCTTTGTACTTGGCGAAGAACGGCCACATCTTCTGTACGAACGGATACATATTGGAAGGGATCGGCCCCATCTTCCAGATCAGGGCCCAGAAAATGAAGGAGGTGATGAGGGTAAGGAAGAACGCGAGAATCGTCATTTTGATCATACTGACGAATTTCGTCCGGGTCAGTTCCAGCATGCGCCAGAACTGGGCGGCGGAGCCGTGATTGAAATAGGGGACCGGCGCGAACCAGATGTCGGCGCCCTTGTGTCCGCTGAGAATGAAAGAGCCTTCCCGGATCATGGGGAAGTCGACGCCGAGGGGCGACCCGGTAATGCCGGTCATCCGGGCCGACATGTAGGAGAGGATCGGACTCAGAACGAAACCGAACATCACCAGAATCCAGACCGGAAAATCCGGAACCAGGATCATGCAAAGAACGACGTACCCGGCGGAAGACAGGGCCCACCACATAAATGTTTTTTTCAGGGAGTATTCACCGCGCCCCTGCACTTCTTCCGGGGTTCTTCCCGGGTTTTGGTCGCCATCCTTCCAGAGAAAGGTTTTCAAGACGGAACCGATGCCGAGCAGCGCCACCACCAGGCCGAAACCGATGGTCACGCTGATGTAGACGTCGACGCTTTGTGCGATCTCAGTCGGTCTGGCTTCCATGCCGTTCCGCCAGGTGGTGATGATCCCCGCGGCAACCAGGAACGGCGGGAGCAGGAATCTGCTGATCATGGCGCCGACAAACATTCCCAGAACGACGCGGAACGGGAGCACGAAGCCGACGAAGATCAGGCCCAGGTCTGTGTAGAATCCGAACATCGACGCATTCATGAACGTTCCTATGCGTTCGGTCATGTCAACATACGGGATTGGAATGAGTTGAAAGGGCTGGGTGAGCACGATGGCGGTAAAGGTCGGAATGGCGACATAGAGCAAGCCGTATCCCAAGCCGATCATGGTGCCGGTACCGAAGAGACGCCAGCGCCAGGTTTCTTTCTTCCCGCTTGCGTCGGCGAGGGCGGTGGCGCCCTCCGCGGCCACCGGGGCCATGGGATACTCCAATTTTTCGATATCGCTGGTAATCCGGTAAAGACCGTAGCTCATGCTGAGGCTGTTGATGCGAAACAGGAACTGGTGGATGAGAAGAACGACGATGGGGACAATCCAGTCGGCGCTGAAAAAGGTGCGGCGCACCAGGCTGTCGGCGCCGGCGGGCGGCACGATCCAGGTTGGAATCTCCGCCGTCAGCCCGAATGCTTCGGCCTGCGGCGAGCGCACCAGGAACTGGCGCCAGATCGGCTCGGCAAACGCGCCGCCGCTCAGGGTCATCCCCGCCGCTCCCATGATCACGCCCGGCGCAATCATGGTGCCGGAGATGAGATAAATCAGAAGCAACTCCTGGCGCTTCAACCGGATGAGGGAGCGCTTCGCCACCTCAATAAACAAGATCACGGTAACCCACTGCGCTGCACCGCCCGGTGCTTCCCCCATCACCAGGCTCATGTAAATCGAACCCGGCAGCATGATGAACCCCACAAAAAGAGCCGCCAGAACAGTCCGCCTGCTAAACCCGTCCTCAAACGGTTCCAAGGGCTCTACTTCCAGAACGGATTCTGGGTGGTCGGTTGGCTTCTTCTCATTCATAGCTGGTACGGGCGGAATAAATTACGAATGACGAGATACCCAATGACGACAGAATGATGGCATCCGCTTTCATGGTGAGCTTCTGTAGAGTTTTGCAAAGATCAGGTGCAATTCTTTTGCCCCTTGGGCCAGCACTCTTGCCTCATCGCGAAGTTCCGGTTCTGCTCGAGCAATGAAAGACAGGGAGCCAACGTTGTGAGACTCTGTCGCCCTTGCGCAGCTGGTCATACGTAATTTTCCTTGTCATTGGCCATTTCCACATCCGTCATTCATTTGTCATTGGGTATTTGGTCATTCGTCATTATCCAAACGCTTTCTCCGCCTCTTCCGTATACTCCTGTTTGCTTTCCGGCGCTACGGTTCTCCAGAGGAGGAACTGTTTTCTGATTTCGTTGAGGAAGCCGCGGTTGATTCTTACCCAGGTGTTGGCCTGGCCGCTGAGGCGGGTGATCCGGAGGCGAATCTGGAACACGCCGAAGTCCCCGGTCGGTACGGCCATCATGTCGACATCCTGGCTGACGCCCAGGTCGTAGGGTGAAAGCCAGACGCGCATCTTCAATCGGTACCCTGCGCTGCCGTTCTCTTCGAATTCGGATAGCTCGGTGCTGGTGGTATAGAAGCGTCCCACGGATTGCTCCTCGTACGACGCGAAGTAGTACTTGAAGAATACGTAGAGACCCTTCACCTCCTTGCCGCTTACCGTGAAGGGGAAATCGAAATTCCATAGGTCCCCGTCGGGGTCCGGAAGTTTCCATCGCCGGGTCACGTCGGGCACCGCGAGGCGGGACGCCATTCGGGCGGGATAGAGCGTGGAAAGAAGCACGGTTGCCATGACCACGATGGTTGCGAAGACCGACGCAAGCGACGAATAATTGAGGGTTAGACCGGCGAGGCCTCCGGTGAGCGCCAGGACCTTTACGATGACCTGCCCCAGGACGTATCCGGCGATCCCGCCCAGAATGGCGTACACACATGCCTCTGCGATGAAGAGCGCCCCGATATGGCTGGGCGCGAGTCCGACCGCGCTATAGGTGCCGATCTCCTTCAGGCGCTCGTGCACGGATCCGCTCATGGTATTGAGAACCATCAGCGCGGCAATGAGCACCGGGACGACGATGTTGCCCATCCCCCCCACCGAGTTGGCTGCAAGAGAGCTGTAGACCTTCACCTTGTTGTTTTCCCCCACGAACACGGTTACCGCTAGCCGGTCGAGAAATCTCGTCACATGCTCTCCCACGTTGCCGTCGTGGAACACAAGTGCCACGGATTGAAGAGCGCCGCCCAGGTCCAACAAGGTTTCGTAGGGCACCAGCGCGATATTTTCGGCATCGAGATGCACAAACGTTTGAAGCGGCGCCCGCCCCTCCAAGTTGCTTACGTCGCTGCTGGCGTTGGACGTCTTACTCAGTGCTCGGTGCCCCAGCATCGAAAAATTCTGCGGGGTTGGCCTTTCGTCATCCAGATCCCGGAACTCGTTGAAGCCTTTTGCGCTCACGATGCCGATGACGGTGGCGTGCATGCCCAGTAGATGGACTTTCGCGGACCCGACGTCACCGGGATCGATTCCCAGTGTTTCGGCCATCGTGTCGGGAAGAATGCAGACCTCTTTTTCCCCCTCTTCGAACCATCTCCCGGCCGTCAGCAATCGATCCAGGTTGCTCACCTTGGTTTCCTCTGGATCCATCCCGACGAGGCCGAAGGCTCTCACGCGTTGAGTGGGGGTGATCGCCTCGCGCACCGGACGAATCATGATCTGGATCCGCGTGAACTTATCGGTGATTCTTCGCGGGGCGAGCCAGCCGCGGCGCGCGATCACCGCCGTCTCCGCGAACTCGCTCTGGATGTGGTCGAGGGCTAGAAACGGCATGGGCCGCCAGACACGATCCCGGATCAGCGCTCCCTCGTAGGCCGGCACGTTGGTTTGCGGGAGCTGCCGCGGGCGAAGATAGGACTTTACCGAGGTAAAAGAGAGCACGGTGAACATCAGCAGGACGATCGCGGTGCAGGTAAGCATCGCGCGCACTTTTCTCCGTCGCATGTTGGAGACCCCCAGGGAGAAAGCGGTTCCGGTGGCGCTGACCCGGCTGACGTCAGTCTCGTGAATCCTCCCGATTTGCCGTTTGTAGGTACGCATCTGGGCCTCGAACTGGCTGGAACTGATGAAGACCACGAAACCGCTGAGCACCAGCACCACGAGTCCGAGGAGGATGACTTCCGAATTTTGAACGATTTGGAAGGCGGGGTGCACAAGCCGGAGAACGAGATAGGTCGCAAAGAAGATCGCCGTGAACGCCATGATTCGATGCGACAGCTGGCTGTACGAGAAAAACAGGCGTTCGCAAAAGAAGGCGAAGGGAATCATGAGCGCCATGTAGAAGATGATCCCCTTGATCACGTCGTCGGCGGTGGCGGTCACATCGGGGTACGCCCGGGATTCGATACCCAGGCCCCGTCGCGCGTAGGTGATGAAGCGATCCCACTGCTTACCTTCGGCCGCGGTTGTAGCGCTTTCCAATGCTTCACCGGCGGCGGCGTGGAGGCGTTCGAGGCGTGCGTTGTCGATCCCGTAACTTTTGATCACACTCATTCGGTATGCATCCAGAAAGTGCATGTCGCGCAGGGCCTGGTAGGGTATGTTGACAATCAGGCGATCGTCGCCTAGTGGATAACCGAACCCTTCGGAATCCGCCTGGGTTTTCGCGGACGGCGCGTTGAGGAGCAGCATTCTCTGTCCCAGAACGTCCGCCGATACGCCGATCTTCATGCGCACGCCGGGTTTGGTGAAAACCGTTGCGTAGGGGGATGAATCCGAGCTTCGCAGAGACGGGTCGGGGATAGGGATCGAGTACCCGTATGCGAAGGGTTCCACGTTGCCCGCGTCATACAGCAGAAGCTTGTCCATCGAGATCAAGTAGCGCGGGTCCACGATATCATAGAGGTCCGTGGCACGGCATTTGAAGAGGACGGCGCTGCGCTCCTTCTCTGCCGCGTCAAATTTGAAATCGACCGGGAACTGCTGGATCCCCTCGAGCCCTTCATCCAGGGCCATGACGATATCGCCCGTATCCGGATCGAGACCGAATCCGGTCGTGTAATGAAAGTCTCCCACCGCGCTCAAACTTGTAAATCGCCCATCGTCCTCCGCCAGCGAGAGGCGGGTGGTTCGCACCGCCAATCTCGACGACGAGTGCGACTTGGTGTTCAGTCTCCCTGCCGATAGAATTCCGAGCCCGCCCGGAACGGGCTGATCCGGGACAAAGCTCTTGGTGGGATCGAACGTCACGATGCGTCCATGGAAGATCCGCAATTCATCTTCCCCCATTTTGGGGATCTGGAGAAATCGGTCGTCCCGCGCCCCCGCCTGCAGCGCCCCGGCCAGAAACCGGACCTGCCGGGTCAACGAAGGCACTTGAACCTCGTCCGCCGTATCCAGTGGCGAATCGAATGGAGACCGGGGATCCTGAATGGTTACCAGGTTGACCGCGGGTGTGGCGCAATCCAGCGCCCGCTTGCAGTCCAGGCTTATGAGTTCGGGAATATACGTTTGCCAGGATCCGCCCTTTTGAGGCAGCACGAGATTCAGATAGATATCTTCCGGTTGGCGACCGAGCGAATCGCTCATCTCTTCGGCCAGCGAGCGAAAGATTGTCGCATGACGCAAGAAACCCTGCGCGTAAAGGTTCCTCCCGCTTCTACTATTGCCTTCGTAGTCATTGGCCACCATCCCGACGGTGTCGTTGCGACTCGTCAGATCCAGGCAGACCATGAGGTCGAGGTCGATGGGGTGCGCAATCCGGCTCCGGTACGGCTCGCGCTTCCTGCAATGGCGCAACATGAAATCGTTGATGCCGGCGTGATAGAGGAAGTGGCCGGATGTTGCGAGAAACAGGACGTTGCACGGAGGCGGGTCCTCTTTCATCACCCGCGCCAGCTCCATCATGGCGGCTATTCCGCATGCCATCTCTCCCCCCGGCGCCAGCGACGGAACCACCGACATGGAGTCGTAGTAAGACTCAATGCAGAGCGTGCGATCAGGATCCGTCCCCTCCAGCAGAATCCGGAGATTCGTGGCTTTCGCCTTCTTCCACGGCATTCGGCAGCGAACCCTGACATTTTTTCCGAACCCGTCTCGCGCAAACGATTCGTAATCATCTTTCTGGATCCAGAATCGGGGCACGTTCAGCGGGGCTTCAGCGAACTTGGCTTCGGCCTGCCGGCGCGTGGTGGTAGCGGGTTCGACGAAGACAACGGCCCGCGCCCCCAGCATCGCCGCATTGAGCCACCGGGTGTCGGAGTTGAACGATATGAAAATGACGTTGTTGGAGATCGTTTTCCCATTGAAATCGGCCCAGTGGCCTTGCCCTCCATCGACGGCAGTGGCGACGACGCCATCCAGGGGGAGTTGCGATGTTCTGACAAGGTTGGGCCACAGGGCGTGGAGCGGGTACCGTTTGCCCGTCTCGGTGACTTCAAGAGACGAACCTTCGTCGACGGGAACCGTTACCTCGAAAACATCCTCCTTGATGCCGGTGTATCCGAGACGCTGAAATTCCTCGCGAAGATACGCGGTTGCCTTGTCGTGGCCGGGATAGCCGGGAATGCGCGAACCGAATGAGGCAAGTTTTTCGATGTGCCTGGCGAGTGCGGTCTCGTCGATTTCGGGGATGTCGATCCCGAAAGACATCAGCGTACCGAAGAGCAACAGGCCCGGCACGGCTGTCCATTTCATTGGAAACATTCGGCGTCGTGACGTCCGACCAAAGTCTTTCGCCCGATTATTCATACTGCCTCTGAATCCTCGCCAGCAGTTTTTTAGAGAGTTCCATATCCCGGTCCAGCACTTCTGCCCATGCTTCGGGAGTCACTGGATCTACGTTGAGTTCGCGGATAAACTCGGCGCGCGCTTCATCCTCGCGGCCCATTTGCTGAAAAATAGCGCCTTTCAGAAAGTGAACCTCGCTGTGCATGGGACTTCGTTCCAGTACTTCGTCGAGACAGGCAAGCGCTTCGTCATGCCGCTGCTGCATGTAGTAAAGAAGTCCGAGGTTGTATTGAAACGATGTGATCCGGGGAGAGCGGGCAATCCCGTTCTGCAGCAATTTTTCCGCTTCCTCAAACCGGCTCTCGTTCAGGTAGAGAATGACGAGCCGGTTCCGCGCACTTGCCCGATCGGGGTCGGCTGCCAGAATCTCCCTCCAGACCTCCTCCGCGCAATCCGCCTCTCCCGCGCGGAAGCACCGGTCCCCTTTGGCCTCCAATCGTGCCAGTGCCCAGCCCGATTGCAGTTCAGGCAACGCCAGCAGAAACAGAACGCCAAGTGCCAATACTCCGCCAAGGAGCACGCAGCAAACAGTGCGACGATTCAAAAAAAAGGATTTCAAATACCCACTCACAAGAAACTAAAACGCTTTATTCTCCGAATCCCAAATCCCGCTCAAACCCAAAACACGTTGTTCCCCGAAGTTCCGGTGATCAGATCAACCACAAACCAGAACGCGGCGGCGCTGTACTGACCCATCACCATCCCGAGGAAGAAGGGAACCGCTTTTCGATAGGCCTGGGGTCCTCCGTAGCGAAGGATCGAGGCCTTACACAGCCACGCGAGAAAGACACTCAGCCAAATAATGTTCATGATCCATGTACTTCCGATGGCGAAGCCGATTGGATGAAGACTGAACCAGGAGAAACTTGCCCGCAGGATCGACAGGACGACGGTGACGACGGCGCCGCTGGTCATCAGTCCGTATCCCGCGAGGTTGGGTGGGCTCGGCTCTTTCGACCATTCAGCCATCAGCCGAAAGGGCGCGCGCGGTCCGCCGTCGAAAAACCACGATTCCAGGGTGATGCCCCCCCGCGTATAGGCCAGGTATAGGCAGATGGAAATGGAAAGAACGAAGCTGATGGCGAGCGCGAGCGTCATCGCCCAGAAAACGGCATGCCGCCGGGCCGGTGGGCACCGTTCCGTCATCTTCAGGCCCTGGGCCGCCTCCGCCATCGGGAAAATCCGGATATCGGCGCACCACACGTACATCAGCGCCAGGGCCATGAGTCCCGCGGCGCCGAGCAGGTTGACGCCAAGCATGCTGACGACAACCGTTGGCGCAATCATGGCGGCGACGGCGGTGGGCAAACCGCCCTCGCTTACGATGCGGGTGAGTCCAAGGAAGAGAAGGTACGCCAGGAAGAGGTAGAGGGGCACGATCAGCGGATGGAGGCCCACTCGACTCAGCCATATCCACATAATGGCGACCGACACCATGCTTCCAATCACGGCAGTGCGATAGGAAAGAATTTCCTGGGAGTCATCCACCTCGGTTGGGCTTCTGAGTCCGAATGCGCGGCCCACGACATCGCGCAGATGTTGCCGGGCATTGAAGAGCCCGCCGAGCACAAACGCCGCGATTGCGCCCATGCCGAGAAAGGCAAAGATGGGGTTTCTTGTACCGTAGATTCCAAGATTCGCATCGAGCTGCAGTCCACTTACGTTGAAGAATCCGACGATGCATAGGAATACCAGATTGAAAAACCAGAGACTGAACGAGAGATCTTTGTTGATCAGGAATGTCAGCCCAAGCACCGGGAAGCTGAGATAAAACGTTAACTGCGTGGTGCGGCGGAAGATCATGATATCTTTACTCAACTCTAGGAGAGGAAACGCGTCCCAGTACGAATTCAGGGCCTTGATGCTGGTGATGCCAAAGACGATGGCGAACGCAATCCACATCCCGGAGTTCCTGAAGAAAGGTCCAAGCAGCTTTCCTTTTTCCGGAGGCTCCGCCATGGCGATGGGCAGTACGGTGAGCGGGAAGATCAGGTGTTCGCGTTCCACCCACTGCTTTCGAAGAATCACCATGATGGCGATCATGAGGAAATACGCCGGCACCAGGAGGACCAGCCAGCCAAGCAGAGGCTTGATCCACTGTCCCCAGGGAATGCTCTCGCCTTCCTCCAGACCGACGTAGAACTTTCTACCGGTTTCCGCGTCAGGAATCAGCCAGCCGGGCAGGTAGGGGTGGACCAGTTCGTCCCATCGGTTCTCTGGTGACCCGAAGTGGTGTGGAGCCGCCATGATGGTGCAGAGGTGGGCCCCGAGCCCCATGGTGGTGATGGAACTGCACATGATCAGCATCGTGTACACCACCATGAGCTCGGGGCGGGTCAGCGCGGCATCTGGAGACGCGGCGCGCGCTGCCGTGTTCAACACGAAAACCAGAATAAAAAACAAAAAAATCCCGATCACGGGGAAGAAATCGATCGCGAGGTAGGACGCGCGCACAATATTCAGGGACACATGCGCCATCACTGGAATCAGACAGCACAACAAGCTGCCCACCCCAATCGATCGAAGTAGTGAGAATCGCTCCTTCATTGCCTACCAATCGATACCTTCCAACAGTGAGCGTGACAAGCTTTCCATGGGACGGGGGAGTGTTTCAGCAGTTGGAATTCAGATTCAAAATCGGTTCTGCTCTGTATCTTTTGGATTTTTTCGTGCAGTCTATCCCTGCTGTGCTGAGCCATCTTGCCGCGAAGGGGCGGGGCTCGGAGGCGGCACCCTCGTCGATGGATGAGTTCGACAGAGTCGAGACGCCGGAGAACGTCATGCTGAAACGACGGCTGGCGGGCATTGGTTCCCGGACCATTGCGAGCCTGATCGATAATTTCCTTATCCTGGCCGTGATCTAATGGGGATTGAGTCTGTTTGGGGTTCTGACATTTCTGGTTGACCCATTCTCCGACACATCAATGTGGGGGCTGGCGGTACTCATTTTTTTTGCGTTTCTCCTGTCCTGGGGGTATTTCGATTTCTTCGAGTGGACGATGAACGGCCAAAGCCCGGGAAAGCGCAGTCAAAAACTTCGAGTCGTTAAAATAGGTGGCGGATCACGACGCTCAGCGAGCGTTGCCGCATCCATTCCAGCGCTTCCTCGCGGGCGGCCAGGACATCGGTCGCGGCGGTGCGAAAATAGGGGTCGACTTCGGTCATCGGTTTTCGAACCACATCATTGAGTTCCGGGTTGGACAGGGTGACGGCCACGGGCAGATGAAAACGGGCGAATCGGATTAAATACGCGATGATGTCATTGTTTTCCTCGCGGTCCACGATGTCGGTAAGCAGGCAGACGAGGCTCCGCTTCCGGTTTTTCAGATTCAAAAAACGGTAGGCCTGCCTGTAGTTGGATTCAGAGAGTTTTGGTCCCCGTTGGTACAGGGCGCGCGCGCCCCGATCGATATTTTTCACGTCTCTCACGGGCGGAAGATCGCTGTCGATCGTGTCACCGAAGGCGAGGAGGCTGAACCAGTGTCCGACTGCCGGAGCGCGACGTAGCCCAACATCAATGCGGCATTGATCAAGTAATCGAGTCTGCTGATTCCCTCGAACTCCCCGGCCGTCGCGCGCCCCGGATCGTCTGCCCCTCCTGGACCATGCAGGGCACGGTAAGTGCGAACATCAGCTACCAGATGACGCCCGGGACAACAAAAAGCAGCATGCCGAATCCGACGATAAGAGTCACCAGGATGGAGGCGCCAACAAGCCGCCAGATCATTGGCAGCACGAATCGACAGGGGAATCGCGCATGGAAACCGATTCGCCCAGGTAGGCGCCGCCCACGCAGCGAAACAGGGCCGCCTGGCTAAACTGCTGACCCACCAACGCAATCAGTATTCCGATGATGTAGACGACGATGCCGATGATGGGAAAGGCGCCGTTGGCGGTACCCGCGCTCGACATGATGACCGACATGCCCGCCGTACTCAGCAGTGCAACCGGGATGTAAATGATAGCCACGATGGCGAGGACCCGGGTGAAGTTGTCCTTGTAGATGCGGAATGTGCAGTCAAGGATCTCGCCCACCGACATGGGTTCCGATCTGTACGGCTGACTTCCGGCCTCGTTCACGGTCCGCTTTCCTCCCGATTGCGCTGGATTGTTGTCAGGCTCAGGTGACAGCCTACCCGAAGAGATTGTACTTTACGATACACCGGATGGCTGAAAATCCGTCTCGCCATCCGATTTTCTTTCCCTCGCTGTACGTCCGCCCGTAGTAGGAGACAGGGACTTCGTAGATTCGCATCCGCAGCCGAGCCATTTTTGCAACGATCTCCGGTTCAATACCAAACCGGTTTTCTTCGATGGTTACCTGTTTCAGGACTTCGAGGCGGAACAGTTTGTAGCAACATTCGACGTCGGTAAGATTCAAGTTGGTGAAAATATTGGAGAGGGTGGTAATCAGCCTGTTTCCGACAGAGTGCCAGTAATAGAGGACCCGGTGCGGTCCGGCGCCGATGAAACGAGAGCCCAGGACAAGGTCAGCCTTCTTGCTCAGGACGGGTTCCAGCAGTGCATGATATTCCCGCGGATCGTATTCCAGGTCCGCATCCTGCACCACCACGTAGAGGGCTTCTGCATGACGGAACCCCGTGCGGAGCGCTGCGCCTTTTCCTTGATTGAATTCGTGCCGCAGAACGCGAACCTGCTCATGCGTCGCCTCAATCTTTTCAAGAGATTCCGCGGTACCGTCGGTCGACGCGTCGTCCACAATAATCAGTTCCCGGACGGGACGCTGCGCCAGAACCATCGATACCACTTCCTCTATCGTTTCCTTCTCATTGTACACGGGCATGACAACGGACAAACAGGGTTCGATGTCATCGTTGCTATTAATGTGTTGGAGATAATGAGAATTCAATTGTCCCGAATTAAATGGGTCTGATGCCAATGTGTGTCAACTGTATAGTGGGATCCTATTGACCTGGGCACAACCGGACCGCCATTCGGATCGCATGGAACAGGCTCGACGGGTCCGCGATCCCCTGCCATGCGATGTCGAAAGCGGTGCCGTGATCCACGCTGGTGCGTACAATGGGCAGGCCCAGGGTCACGTTTACGCCGCACTCGAAGGCGAGCATTTTGAAGGGAATGTGTCCCTGGTCGTGGTACATGCAAATGTAGCCGTCCGTTTGAGCACGAGTGGCCGGCAGAAAGGCGGTATCCGGTGGGAAGGGTCCCTCCGCCGCGATGCCGGCGCCGCGGAGCCGGGCGATCGCCGGTTCAATGCAGACTGCCTCTTCATTTCCAAAGAGCCCGTGCTCCCCGGCGTGCGGGTTCAGACCGCAGACCACCAGGCGCGGCTCCCGGCCCTGAATCCGCCGCAGCGCATCGGCGGTTAGTTCTCCGGTCTCAACGATCCGGTCCACCGTCAATTTCGAAGGTACTTCGGCGTAGCCGCAATGCGTCGTGACAAAGCCGATCGAGATTTCTTCCGAAGTCTGCAACATGCAGGTGCGCTTTGAATTTGTCAGCGCCGCCAGGATTTCAGTGTGGCCCGGGTAGTCAATTCCCGCGCGGTGCAGCGATTCTTTGTTGAGAGGGGCGGTGACCATTCCGTCGAAACGTCCCTTCAGGCACCCGTCAATCGCTTCGCGTATGTAGTCGAACGATGCCTGTCCACAGGGACTGTGAACTCGCCCAGGCTCCCATGATTCGGCGGAGGGTGTTCCAAAATCGACGATGACCGTCGATGCCGCTTCCGTCGACGCGTGCCACTGCTCCAGGGTCCGGGTTGGAAAATCTCCGGAGAGACCGGTCGCATTGGCGACGCGCCGCAAGAGGGCGGCGTCCCCAAGAAGGACCGGTTCGCAGCAGTCCAGGATCTCGGAATCCGCGAGCGCGCGGAGGCACAATTCGGGGCCGACGCCGGAGGGATCACCCATGGTTATGGCCAGTCTGGGTTTCACGAGGTCCTACAATTCGATCCCATGCAGAACCGTTTTTACCAGTTCTTTTTCCTCGTCGTTCACTGGAGTCATGAAGTCGGCCGAAAACTTTCCTTCATACCCGAGCAAATTCATGGCCTCGCTGAATGCCCGGAATATTCCGACACCCTTGAGACGATTGCGAACATGGGAAATTGTGTCCTGCTCCGTGCGCGCGGTTTCCAAGTTGCCGGACCGCAGGGCGTCGCCGAGTTTTTTTGTCGTTTTCGGCATCATCGAAAACATGCCGTCGAGACACTTTCGCAGACCCCAGTGGTAGGCCACGTCCATTAGATCCAGATCGGAGAAAAGGATATCAAAGGATCCGTCATTCGCCGGGCTGTGAAGAAGGTTTCTTGCCGTGTGCAGGATTCCGGATTTAATGCCAACGATATTTTTGTGCGGCATCAGCGCTTCGGCGGTCGCGATTTCGATCGGCACTTTCGTGACCACAGGGAGGTCGTACAAATACAGCGGACTCTTGGAGCGATCGGCAATCTCCCGAAAGAACACGATCAGATCCTCCTGCCGGGGAATGGTGTAATAAGGCGTCGTGGCGACCACGCCGTCAATCGGAATGCCTCTGAGGTCTTCAATGCGTGCCAATACACGGGCACAGGAGTTATCCATCACCCCCACCAGTACCGGGCACGCGCCCCGGGACTCCTCTGCGCAGGCACGGGCGACTTTCGGGCATTCTTCGGATTTCAAGCCGGGTTGGTATCCCATACTACCGAGCGCCAACAGGCCGGAGGCGCCGGCGGCGATCTGGTCCGCAACCTGTTTTCGAAAGCTGTCCTCCAGAAAATTGCCCTGCTCATCAAGGGGTGTGCCCAGCGCCGTGAAAAAGCCGTCATTCATGCTCGTATTCCAGTCATTGTAGAAGCAAATTGCCGCGTCAAGCAGGTTAGTCTCCACGGATCGAATCGGCGTGTCACGCCTTAAAATCTACCGGGCACGCCAGTTTTCCGTTGTTTCCATGGCCCAAAACGGTTCGGATCCGCAGCAACAAACAATGTAACAGATAAGTGAGGGTTCATCGTGTCTCGTATCTATCTCAAAGTAGCGTTTGCCGCCTGTGTCGTAACCTCTGTTTCATGCTCAACTGTGCCGTTTACGAAAATCGAATCGTCTTGGATCGATCCTCAGATTGGGGATCGTGTCCCTGCGCGGGTTCTCGTTATCGGGGCTGCCCGCCGGATCGAAGTGCAGGAAATGTACGAGGATATGTTCGTCAACAGTCTGATGACCATCGGGGTGGAGGCGGTCTCGAGCCATAGTGAGTTCCCGACGCCCGATGAACTGACGAAGGAAATTATCGAGTCCAAAGCAAACGAACTTGGCGTTGACACGATTCTGATCACGCATATCAAGGGGATCGACAAGATCATGCGCTACTACGCGCCGGTTTACTCGAGCCCTCATTACGATGGGTACTATCGGAATTACCACCAGGCGTACGAATCGACACACAAAACCGGATATGCGGTCAGCGAAGAAGTTGTTCGCCTCGAAACGAGCCTCTATGACCTGGAATCCGAGGAACTCGTCATGTCGGCGGAAACCAGGACGTTCGATGCGGATCGCGGCGCGAACAGTATTCAGTCCATCGTTGACTCCCTGGTCAAAGAAATGCAGAAAAAATCAGTTCTGCCGAAATAAAACTTCGCGGCTGACTGAGCGGTTCTCAGAAATGCCCGATATTGAATGCTCAATTTCGAATGTCCATGGAAAGAAATTCGACATTTCCCCTGCACGAAACACGACTCACCCTCCCTCCGTCAGCCGTTTCACCGGCTGATCCGCCATCAAGGCATGTGCGTCCCTGAGGATGTCGGGAATTCGATCCGCAAAGGGGCTGTGGCGCAGGCTCGCGGCCATCTTCCTGTCGTTAAAGTCCGCCGCTGATTTTCCGGGGAACCAGTGCCCGCCATTGCCGAGAAGATTGTAGCGCATCTTGCCGTACTCCACCATATCAAGGCCTTTGGCGAAGTTCCACAGGCGCAGGATTTCGCGCACATTGATTTGGCCGGGGACATCCTGGTAGTCCGGGAGGCCCACATACCACCGGTCAGACCAGTCGCTGCCGAGCGTGGCTCTCATTTCGGATTCGAGACGTTCGGCGATGGGCGCGGTGACTGTGCTTCTTTCCTCGTAGTGTCTCAGCGCCTCGGTATGTTCTTCTAAATCTTCCGCGCAGGACGCCCCGATGCTCAGCGTGTGTACCTCGCCGCGTGAAAGGCACCACAGGTCATTGAATTCCATGGGGGAGAGAGGTTCGCAGACGCGCCGTAATTTTTCCGAGGGTTCATACAGCATGCCGCCCTTGTTGTTCGGGCTGATAATGAACACGCCCATGTCTTGAATCGTTGCTGCCTGCACCGCCGGCCAATTCACCTGCTGCACGAAATACCAGTGTAGATTGATATATTGCATCGCTCCGGTTTCGATCATTTCAATGATGATCGGCAGGTTCCCGTGGGTCGAAAACCCGATAAATCGGCAGCGGCCCTTCTTCTGGAATGTAAGCAGTTCTTCCAGGCAGCCTTTCGGTCGAACGCACCATTCGAGGATCTCTTTCGTGTTGACGCCATGAAGAGACAGCAAGTCCACGTAGTCGAGCTTAAGCCTGTCCAGGCTCTGCTCGACGGCCTCGCGAAACTGTTTCGGCGACGCGCTGGGGGCGATTTTCGTCTGTACCAGGATTTCCTCCCGGGGCAGGTGAGGGAGGATCGTTCCGAGTTGTACTTCGGAATCGCCATACCCCCGGGCTGTTTCGAAGTGGTTGATCCCCCGGTCAAGGCAGTGGTTAACGAGGGTCTCCAACCCGTTAGGCGAATCACCAGTGTCGCTTGCCGAGTCCGGATCGAACCATGATTTCTGAAACCTCATCCCGCCGCAGGTCAGCACAGGCATCGAAAGTTCGGTGCGTCCGAATCGCCGTCGTGGAACTGTGAAATCTTTCATTTACTCTACTACCAATCATATTCCGAGCTTCTTCACAATGTCAGACCATCCGTGATGAACGCTATGGATTGCATCTCCATGAGCGGTATCTTAGATTGCTCGGCGGAACTTGTGAAACCCAACAACGGGAAACGCGGATTATGCCTGAGCAGGAAGTGAAAGACAACGGACGAGGCCGGATTGACCACGAGAAGATTGCCGACGCCGTACGGCAGATCCTCAGTGCCGTCGGCGAAGATCCGGACCGGGAGGGGCTTCGGGAGACCCCGGACCGGGTGGCAAGGATGTATGCCGAACTTCTCGGCGGGTTGCACAAGGATCCGGCGGTGCACCTGAAGAAATTTTTTACGCAAAAGTATGACGAGATGGTGGTGGTGAAGGAGATTCGATTCTCCAGCATGTGCGAGCATCACATGCTTCCGTTCACCGGCACGATCCATATCGGTTATCTGCCGAACGGGCGGATCGTGGGGCTGAGCAAGCTCGCGCGGGTGGTGGATGAGGTTTCGCAGCGACTCCAGGTGCAGGAGCGCATGACCGAGGAGATTGCGGACTTGCTGATGACGGAGTTGGATGCCAAAGGGGTGGCGGTGGTGGTGGAAGCGGCGCACATGTGTATGATCATTCGCGGCATTAAGAAGCCGGCCAGCGCCTGCGTGACCAGCGCGATGCGCGGAGCCTTCAGAAATCTGCAACCGACTCGCGCCGAATTCCTTTCGCTGATTCGGCAGAGGGACTGAGGAGCCGATGGAGATATTCCGCAAATTCAGAATCGAAGCGGCGCATCGTCTCCCCAACGTACCCGACGGCCACAAGTGCGCCCGCCTTCACGGACACTCGTTTCAGATTACCATTCACATCTGTGGCCCGGTTGAATCCGAATCCGGCTGGGTGATGGATTTTGCGGACCTGAAACGGGTCTTTCAACCGCTCTACGAGCAGCTCGATCACCACTACTTGAACGACGTAGAAGGTCTTCAAAACCCGACCAGCGAAAACCTCGCGAAGTGGGTTTGGGAACGGCTGCATCCCGGCGTGCCGGGTTTAACCAAAGTGGTAGTAGACGAAACCTGCTCTTCGGGGTGTGAGTACCGAGGGCGCTAGCCGCAGTCCACGAAGCCACTATCGCCGTCCGATGACCGGATGGCGGCGAGTACGACCCGGAGCGTCCGTTCCGCTTCCTCCACTGTACAGCGGGGCTCCGCTTCACCGCGGAGGCAGGCGATAAAATGCTCGGCCTGGCAAAGAAACATCCCGTCTCGGTCATCGAACCGGGCTTCCCCGGTTTCCCATGCGGCTGTTTCCGGTCGGTAGATCTGCAAGCGATTCGATTCGTAGCTTTGTCGGGCGGTCGCGTTTTCGCCCGCCAGTTCCAGCGATGATTGGAGGTTCCTCTGGAACAAACAGTTTGAAAGGACGGCGACTTGTCCGCCTGCGAATCGCAGCGTGACCGATCCAAAATCTTCCGTGGGGATGTCGGGAAGCGCCATGTGGCGCTGGAACGCTGCAACCGAATCCACGCGGCCAAAGAACCATTCGAGGCAATTGATCTTGTGGACCATGTGATCGAGAATCACGCCTCCGCCGGTTTTGCGGCTCATCGCGTACTGCGGCGGCCAGAACGGTCGTTGATCCGGCCAGTATTGCGAGTCGAAAGAATAGGCAGTGCGGACTTCTCCAAAATCTCCCTGCAGGAGCCGCTCGCGCATTTCACCGAGCACCGCGTGATGGCGCAGGCAGAATGCGACCCCTACGCAGGCAGACTTTTTTCGGATCTTTTCCGTCAGCTCAGCGACGCCCTCCGGGCGGACGGCTATCGGTTTCTCGCTGAGCACCCCAATGTCCGACTCGATCAGCTGGGACACCAGGGGAACGTGGGTATCCGTCGGGGTGCAAATCACGGCCCCGTCAAAGTCGGCGAGATCCGCTTCTTCCCAGTTGCCCAAGGTGGTCTGCACCTCGTAAAGGTCCGATATTTTAGCGCGTCGTGCTGCATCCGGCTCGGCAAACGAACAGCGCACGCCATCGATTCGCAGAAAATTGCGAAGATGCCGCTCACCGATCGATCCGGCGCCGATGATGAGAATGTGCATAGTTATTTGCGGCTGGAGAGAGTCTTGAGGCTGCCGGCTACTTACTCAGCGCCCCGCCGCACCAGCGGTCGGCGCCAGATTCGAACCTTTGCGTCGGATCCGCAACTTCATTTCCCGCAAGGTTCTTTCCCCGGGCGAGGTAGACAGCGTGCGAAAAGTTTTCGGACCGCGTGAACTTACAATCCGCCGGCATATACCGCATCGTGTATCCGCACCGTCGGTTGTTGCTCTTGTTCGCGTTCGATCCATGGATCAGTTTCGCGTCATGAAGGTGGCACTCGCCGGCACGGATGGCGAGATCGACGGCTTTGCTTTCATCGAACTGGTCCTTCTTGATCTGCGTACTGAATACTTTGTCTTCGCCGGTTACGTCTTCGTAGTCTGAAAACCCGTTGTGGTGGCTCCCCGGAATGACCCGCATGCAGCCGTTCTCAACATTAGAATCGTCAATGGCGAGCCAGACGGTCATGACTTTGTGCGGTTTCAATGAATCGCCCCAGTATGCGGAGTCCTCGTGCCACGGAACAACCATTCCCTTCCCCGGCGGCTTGCAAAGAAAATGACTAGACCACAGGAGGATGTCGGGACCAAGAAACCGTTCGACGAAATCCAGAACCTCTTCCGCGAACAGCCATTCAAATAGTTCGGGAAACGCAAAATGGGGAACATCCATGCCCTCGGGGCGGGATCCCTCAGGAAGCTGGGCCAGCATCTGGTCGAAAAATGATTGCAGCCGGGAAAATTTCTCTGCCGGAAGCAGCGGGTGATGATAAAGAAGATACCCGTTTTCCCGGAATGACCGGACATCGTCGTTTTCAACATAAATGGGGCTCGAGCTACTCATAATCAGTGTAGGATAGATAGTACGGTCTGGTCGGTCAACTCTACGCTAATACGCTTGGCCATTCTGACCAGAGCCTGAGTGTCTTCCGTCACAATCCTTTGCATTCGGGATTATTCAGCAGATCTTCGGGCGAGCAATACGAACGCAGGCAGGTTAACCCGCAATCGCCTTTTCTGATTGAAAGCACCAGAGATCCTCTTCGGCAATGCCGATGCCGGCAATATATTCTTCCGCCAGATCAAACTTCACGTCGTACTCGACCAGGTGACAATCTGAGCCAACGCTGAACGTAGCGCCCCGCGATTTGAGGTCGGAAAGCCAATCCGCATAGTCCCGCTTAAACTTTTCAGTATAGAGCGGATTAGCAATGAAGGCATCAATATTGATTTCCACCTTCTTGTCATTCTCGATCACGGCGGCGGCGAACTCGTCATGCATCGAACGCGGGATTCTCTTCCCGAAGTCATCAAACCATGGTCTTTCGTCATAGATGCCATCCGAATTGCTCCAGTGCCCGCAGAACCACCATGGATGCGCAACGATCGTGATCAGGGGGTGCGTGGCCAGGTACATGTTCTGGCGATGATAGCTTCGGATGACGGCTTCGTGATCCCACGGCACGTAAAGCGGAAAATGAACGCCCCCAACGACATAGTCCATGCCGTATTTTTCAACGTGCTCTTCGGTCAGAACCATGGACGGCTCATCGTTATAGGGTCCGCCTTCCCGGATTCCGAAATTTCGATCCCCGCAATCTTCCGTGGCCATTTTTTCGAGTTCCCATTTCGACAGGGTGCTGACCTCGACCGAAAAATGAAAATGATCGGACTTCGAGATGGTCAGAAACTCGGCTCGCGCATTGTCGATATCGACAAATTGCCTGGGGGTCGTGAGGTGGTCAGTGATGCCGAAATCAACGATCCCGCGGTCGGCGGCGCCTTGCACCAGGTCCGCCAGACTCATTAAGGCATCGTAGGAATTTCGTGTGTGGATATGCCAATCCGATTTTATCTTCATCGTTCATCTCCTTTGCCGGGCCTGCCGAAAAAAAAGGCCCCGACCTTGCGGCCGGGGCCCAAAGAAATGTGGTCGCTTCCGCGAACACGGTGTTACGACGTTCCAGTGGAAGCGCCACATGAAAAACTAACCATGGATCACCTCCTTCTCCAGGGATTCGGTTCATACACAAGCGGCCACCCTAGATTGGCCAGTTGCGCTACACCGATATAAAGCATACACAAACCCTGAGGTCTTTCAAGCCCAAATGGTAAAGTTGGTTTTTGTCGTTGTTTTTCTCTCGCTCTTTGTTGAATAAAATCAATATCAAAAAGAGAGAAGTGGGCGCGAGTTCCGGAAGGGATGAATTTTCTTCAAAAAGTACGATGTATTCTGACGATGGGCCGGGGCGTTGTCTCCGGGTTGCCGGAGGCCTCCGCCGACCGGGATCCGATGGACCTGTTCGGCGAGTGGCATAAAGCCGCCGGCAAGGCGGGGATCCTGTTGCCGGAAACGATTATCGTTGCCACCGCATCGGCGGATGGCCGTCCTTCCGCGCGGTGCATGTTGTTGAAGGGATTCGACCAACGAGGTTTTTGTTTCTTCACGAACTACGAAAGCCGCAAGGCGGGGGAGTTGGACGAGAATCCATATGTTGCCCTCGTGCTTCACTGGGCCGTCTTGCAGCGGCAGGTCCGAATCGAAGGGAAAGTGTCGCGGTTGAGCGAAGAGGAATCGACAGCGTACTTCCAATCGAGACCGAGAGGCAGTCGCATCGGCGCATGGGCGTCAAAGCAAAGCCACACGCTGGAGCAGCGCACTACGCTCGAGTCGCGGGCTCGCGAATTCGATAGCAAGTATCCCGGCGAACATATTCCGTTGCCTCCATTCTGGGGCGGATACCTGGTCGAACCCGACCGAATCGAGTTCTGGCAAGGCCGCTCGGACCGCCTGCACGATCGGCTATGCTTTCTGCGGGAGGCAGAGAGGTGGCGCGCGGAGCGTCTGTATCCATAGGGCTTTTGTCGAGGGGAAATCAGCAGATTTGGATTCCTCTTTTTTTGATCTTGGAAATCGCGTCGCTGGAAAGCGGCCGTAGGCGCTGGACGATCCGTCAGTACGCAACACAGCGCTTCCCCATCCCTGGCGAAACGAATTTCGCCGCGGTTAACCAGCTGTTCCGCTTGATACAACATATGCCGTACACGCTGGGTTGAGCGGGGGAAGTCGATGAGCCTACAAACCTACTGCAGCGACCACTGGCCACGGCACGACGTAGGAGTTTGAGTTCTTCTCCCGTGCGCCCGGTTGAGGATACCACGATCTTGCTCCTTCCTGAACTGGGCTACCTGCCCAAGTTTGGCAAGTTTCCGGGATTAAGTAAGCCCAATGACTCTCGAACTCTTGATCCGGAGCTCATCTGATTACTTCGCACATTTTGTCAGGTGTTCTTGCCCAAGCCTGGCGATACAAGCTATTACTTGACTTCGTAAGGCAATCAATAGGCTTGATTAAGGATGGGAAAAGGAGACCTAAGTGAGTTCAGGTAGATCCATTGTTGGAAATTTTTACGCAATGACTGGAATAAAATCCATGCGACTCAATCCGGTACGTGTTGTCGGATTCGGCGCGATCGCTCTATGCGCATGGGGACAGGCTGTGCGAGCCGAATTCCGCAATAGTAGCGCAGAGTACGGATTTGATTCCGGTGGATTGGTCGCATTTGTGGATTTTGACGGTGACGGATGGACGGATATCTACGCCGGCGGCCCCCTTTATCACAACCAAGGAGGCAAAAGGTTCGCCAACGTGACCGAGAAATCCGGCTTGGGAAGCGGTGACGGAATGTGGGGAGATTTCGACAACGATGGCGATCCGGATCTGTTCATTCGTGCAGGAGAGGGAGCACTGTACCGAAATCAGGGTGATGGCACGTTCGCGAAAGTTCCTACCCCTGCGCTACCGACCGTGAGTTCACTCGGAGGTACGTGGGCAGATCTGAACAATGACGGGTGGCTCGATCTTTACATCGGCGGATACGAGGCCTGGCAGCAGGCGGTGTACCCCGATGCAGTTCTCATTAACGAGGGTGGGAAATCCTTTCGGGTTCACTGGCAATCTTCTTCCAACGCCTGTTACTCAACGCGGGGTGTCACTGCCGCGGACTTTGACGAGGACGGGGATACGGACGTGTATACCTCAAATTATCGTCTGCAGCCGAATTTTCTGTATCGAAATGATGGCGGGTTAGATCTGAAGGAAGTTGCGGAAGAGTACGGCGTGGCAGGTATTCCGGACGCCGAAATCACCTATACCGGCGGCATAAAGTATAGAATCTGCGGTCATTCGATCGGTTCCGCGTTCGGCGATCTGGACAACGACGGGCACATCGATTTATTTCTCGGAAACTTCAGTCACCCCCCCGAGGATCAGGACCGGCCTCAATTCCTGCGGAACCGTGGTCCCGACGGCGAATTCCGGTTTGAAGACAAGAGTGAAGGGGCGGGGCTGGCCTGGCAGGAGTCGTTTGCATCTCCCGCGCTCGGCGACTACGACAATGACGGTGATTTGGACCTTTTCTACACCACCGTGTACGGAACCGGCAGCTATGGCATCAAGAATTACCCGGTGCTGTATCGAAACGACGGCGATTGGAAATTCGTCGACGTGACGGAAGAGCAGGGCGTTGCGGGGCTGGGTGAAACGTACCAGGCGGGATGGGCAGATATCGACAATGACGGTGACCTGGATCTTTGCAGCAACGGCAAACTATTCTTGAATGAGAACGAGAATGAAAACCACTGGCTGAAGCTGGGGCTGGCGGGAGACGGAAAACAGGTGAATCGTTCCGCCATCGGGGCCCAGGTGAGAATTCGCGCCGGGGATCGCGTTTTCGTGAGAGAGGTGGAGGGCGGAACGGGGCAGGGCAACCAGAACGATGTAACACTTCACTTCGGTCTTGGGAAAATCGCGGGCCCGGTTGACCTGGAAGTGTCCTGGCCGGGCGGATCGAAGCAGGCGGTGAAAGGGGTCAAGGTCGATCAACACCACGATGTCGTGTTCAAGGCTCTTTGAAGGCAATGACCTTCTTTGTGGCGTGCAACGGGTCGGACGACTGGTCGGGCAGATTATCTCAGCCTGATGACTCCGGGCCGGACGGTCCCTTTGCCACCATCGCCCGGGCCAGGGATGCTGTTCGTTCTGGCGCGAGCTGATGGCCGACGTCTGCGATCGATTCGTCTCACGATTCCCGGTTGATTTGCTCTTTCTCGATCAGCTCGGGCATTATGTCGACGACGCCGGGTGCGACTTCGATCGAGCCACCGTTCAATACGTCGATTCGATACAGGCGGCATGCCCCGACGTGGCCCTTGTCGGCGAGATGTTCCATGAGCGGTGCCGGTCGCTTCCCCTCTGGCAGGTTTGGGGAACACCGTGGTGCGGGTTGCCGGTTCGCGAAGACCTGAAGCACGCCACGATGTGGCGTGAGTTGTTCGGCGAAGACTTCACCATGCTCCCCCACATGGGAATGCCGGGTGCTGTTCCCATGCGCGACAGTTGGCCTGCCTACTACTGGTATGTCGAACACTATGGGGCGGTCGAGGCTACCCGGCGGGCAAACCGCTGGCACCGGCTTATCGGCGTAGCGCCCTCCGTACGGGTCAACTACCGCGAACACGGATTGGACGATGTGGCCGTCGAAATCCTGACCGGGCCGGCCCGCGGAGACTGATCATGGAACGCCGGTCTCCCGCAAGTGAAAAGGAAAAGAGGACCACGGTACGAGCCCGTACTCTCCGTGGACCATTTTTCCTCTCACCTTGCGCGGGTCACGGGCAAGATGCCCGTACCACGACCGGCTCTACAGTACTACCATCTCATCGGTTCTCGGATTCCATCCGCAATGCCGGTCGAAATGGTGCGGGCCATTGTTAAACTCCCTGGCGGTATACTCGAAAATGACCGCGCATCGTTCTTTCTCGGATTGATTCGGCGAGGAACGATGCACCAGCAAAGCGTGGAAAAGTAGCGCGTCTCCGGCTTTCACCTCCGCGGGGATTCGTCCTGCTTCCTGCTCGCCCGAAAGGATGGGATTGCCGGGATTATTATCCTCGTATGGAAGGACGCCCCAGCGATGCGATTTCGGAATAATTTCCAGGCAACCGTTCTCTGTGGTTGCATCGTGAAGCGCAATCCAGATCCCGATCATGTCGGGACGGCCCTTTCCCCAGTAGGCGAAGTCCTGGTGCCAGGGAAAGGCCGAACCGACCGAGGGGCGTTTCAACGTAGAAATCGCCCGATAATACAGAGGTTCGTATCCCAGCGCCAGTTCGGCAAGATCGACGATCGTTTGGTCCCCGGCCATTTCTCGAAACGTCGGGTGCTGCTCGATCAGGTTGTGGAGACAACGGACGGCAACAATGTTATTCTGGTCGTCCTTTTCGAAGATGTGCTCTGCCTCATCCGGCGATTCCAGCAACTGCCGCTCGACGTCGAATACGGTGTCCGCGATTTTTTGCGCGTAGTCGCGCGAGATCAAACTCTGGATAAATGCAAAACCATCCCGGTCGAACTGAAGCTTTAACTCGTCAGCGTGGAGAGCAATGTCCTTGGCGTTGATCACCCTGCGTCATCTCCGATCAAGAACCTTCCGTCTCTTTCCACAATTCCCGCAGCGTCTTGATGTCTTCTCTGATTGCCGCTTCATCATCACCGGGCGTTTCAATCATTAACCAGTCGTCGTATTCGACTTTCTTCAGCGCGGAGATACTCCCGCCGAAGTCAACGTCTCCGTCCCCCATATGCAGACTGCTGAGTTGCATGGAATGGGAGTCCTTGATGTGGACCGCAAAAATGTCCTTCTCGAGCATTTCGATCTCTTCCACCGGATCGTACCCGTTTGCAACGGCGTTTCCCGTGTCAAAGTAAACACCGACTTGATCCGAGTTGATGGTTTCCACTACTTCCTTGAGTTCGTCAGCCGCTAAGGGGGACTCCAGTGCAATCAGGACATCCCGTTCCGCCGCATACGGAAGTATTTCTTCAACGACCCTGATCATGTTGGCTTTCTTTATTTCTGTGTCCGGATGTGATTCTATATAACTGCAGAGAAGCATCAGGTTTGCGCCAAGCGCATGGCTGAAGTCCAGCACCCGCTCGATCAGTTCGACCGCCCGCGGTTTACCGGAAGAATCGATGAGGCTTGAATCATTGTTGAATGCACCAAGGCAAACGGACGGAACTCGGATGCCGAGTTCGACCCCCTGATCCCGAATGGCATGGAGTTCGTCCGCCGGCAGCATCAGGAGGCTGTCGTCGGGAGCGCCAATATAAGGTTCGACGCCTTCTATGCCCAGTTTAGCGGCGTTCTCGATGAATTTTTCGCCTTTGGGGCAGGCCCCGTATTGTGTCAGTCCGATGTGCATGAGGTTCCTCGTTGATCTAGAGTGTCATTTTCGCTTTCGATGTTCGCCAGTTCTTCTTGGTTTTACCCATAACGAAGTCGCTGATTTCAAGTGCTTCATCGATATCCTGTTTTCGATGTGAGTAATTGATGAAGGCAACATGCCAGGGGCAGAAGTAGAGGCCATATCGAAGGCATTGCCCGAAGAAATACTGGTGCGCGGGATGGTCACAACGATTGAATTCATTGGTGTGCCAGGTAAACCGGGGCATGGACGGCGTTGGATCAGCGATGGCCTTCGGCTCCTCCATGCCGTGCTCCTCGCAAATCTTGTTGAGCCCGTCGATGAGTTGTTGGCCGCGCTTCCAGAGGTGGTCTACCACCGGCTTTTGCTGCATGATCTTCAATGTTGCGTTGGTTGCCGCGAGGGAGGATGCCTCCACGAAAAACGTGCCGGAAGTCGGCGTTTCGTTCCATCGTTCCATGTACTTTTTCTTCCCGACAACCGCGGCGATCGGATAACCGTTTCCCAAGCCTTTGGAGAGGGTCGTCAAATCCGGCGTCACCGCGAGTATTTCCTGGGCACCGCCGAGCGCGGTCCGGAATCCGGTTTTAACTTCATCAAATATGACCAGTGCCCCGTGACGATGCGCGACGTCGACAATGTTCTGATAGTTCTCGGTTGTGAACGGTCGAGTATCCGCGGGACACAAAATGACGGCGGCAAATTTCTTTCGTGTTTTTTTGAAGAGCCTCTCGAGGTCCTCCGCGCTGCCGTCGAAAGAAGGGACGACCTCCCATGCCTCTTTCTGGGTGCCGCCTTTCTCGCCGTACCGCCACAGATCCGCCCATCCATGATATCCGCTGCGCGCAATCCACATGCGGCTGGTAATCTGGCGCGCCAGGCGTGCCGCCGCGACGGTAGCTTCGGTACCGGTTTTCAAAAACCGTACTCGTTCCGCCGACGGCACGGTCTCCACCAGCCTGCGGGCCACCTCGATTTGGATCGGGTGGTTCGTGGATGATTGGAAGGAGCTGCGCAGGATGCGAATCACCGCATCGTCGACCGGCTTGTAGGCGTAGCCCAGGATCACGGGGCCAATGCTGCAAAGCAGGTCGACAAATTCGTTTCCGTCGACATCCCACATCCGACAGCCTTTGGCCCGATCGAAGTAGGTTGGGAATTCCTGGTAGACGGGCTGCCGGGTCCCCTGCGCGCCGTTGGCGAACCACTTATCCGCTTCGCGGAGCAGTCCTCGCGAGGTCTTGAAAGAGTAGGGTTTGAATGATCTTGTCACTGATGCAGCTATTTCCTTCCGTGTTACGGGTCTTCGCGAAATTCTCGTTTCCGATTTATCGGAGAAAGTAGCAAGTATAAATCGAGCCGTAGGGGAGAAAAAGAGGCTCCGCTACACGGGTCGGATACCCGTGCTACTTGATGCGCTCCTCGAAATCCTCTATGTGTGCATACGCCTGTATCGTGCGCAAACGCAGATCCACGACAGGACCCCCGACGGTGAAATGATACAGGCTTTGCCACGTTGTATCCTGAATCCCGAGGGATTCGTGCGTGGCGTCGTCGAAAAAGCAACCGATGCCGGTCGAGCGAATGCCGGCCGCCTCTGCCTCCAGGTAAAGCACCTGCCCAATCAATCCCGTTTCCCAGTGTAGGTTCTTGTAGAACCAGGGTCCGTGACTCTCCAGTGCGTTTCGAAAGGAAGCCACCATCGACAATGCGAAGGCGCTGTCGGAGGCAATTTCCTGGTGACAGGAGATTTTTTTCGCTTCCTCCCGATAGTCGCCTTCCGCAAGAAGAAAGAGGGGAAGGTCGGCGGGGCATGAAACCGGGCGCTCCCACCTGAACTCCGCCCTGCAGCTCGACGCCATGCGGTCCCGTTCACTTTCGTCACGCAGAAGCATGTAACAACCCGGCCTTATGCCCTCAACACGATGCACGTACAGTGCAAGATGGATCTCAGGCTTCCACCAGAGGGTTGAAAAAGGAGAGCGGCAGGGCATCACCGCGTTTAGAAAGTGATGAAATTGATCCTGTGTGATCGCGGTTTTCCCATCCATCTCGTAGGCACTTCGTCGTTTGCGAATAATCTTTCGAGCCGACAACTCCCGGGTACCGGTAAGGAGGGGAGACGATTCCGGATCCGTGGACCTCGCGCCGGGCACCTTGCGGACAGTGGCCTGCCCTGCCTCGTCAATGACCGGCCATGGATGGTGGCCTGTGCTTAAGTGATTCGGTGCGCCGGCCCGTTGCGCACGCTCCGTCGGCCACGCCGGGTCAGTCCCTTCACAATCGTGGGGCGTCAGTTGCAGAAGAACTTCGGCATGCTCCGCTTCGGGCCCCTGTTGATCTGTAATTGCCAGGATCCCCGCGAGATCCGAGTCCGTGATATCGTTGCAGATCCGGGTCTTCCAACCGAGTAAACTTGCAGCGATCGTAACCGCTCCGATGGCGTGCCCCATATCATGGTGGCAATACCGGAACGCTCGTTCACCATATTTCCAGGATTCCCGCCAGTAGATTGTCGACAGGCCGATAAAGATTGAATTCGACCGCCACGCCGTGTCCCACTCCGCGCGGACTTCAAGCTCGTGATGATACGGTGTGTAGTGATACAGCCCGGACGTTGAGGTCAGCCCCTCAACAGGAGGTGCAATCAGGTATCCTTCCGTCGGATGCAGGTTGCCGCTGGATGGATTGCACCGCAGCGCCCAGCGGCGGTCGATATGCTCCTTCCAGGCCGACAGCGCGAGGCTGTCGTAAAAAAGTTGAGACACCGACGAGCGGTTGAACGGCAGGGAAGGACCGCGGGCTGGATCATAGATGGCGCTGAACGGGGGGTCGTCCCCGGGTTCCACAAATTCGAGAGGAATGCGTTCTGATCCTTCGTACGTTCGAAACGGGTCCGGCTGCGTGTCCCAGTCGAAATAACCCAGGTGATCGGCGTACCGGTCGAGATGATGCTTGGTACGTTGGTGGTATTGGATGACGGTTTGGAGCGGATCGGTCACGAGGCGGATTGTCGTGCTCAAGAAGATGGGAACATTCTACCCGGCTACGGATCCGAAATGTCGTTCACGAATTCCATGAGGACCAACCGCTGTCGCGCGACTTCCTCGCCGACCTGCTCCAGGAACTCCGAGCGATTTTCGCTTCGCCGGTAGGGGATGCCGTACGCATCTGCGATTTTTTCGTAGTCAGGGTTGCTGATCGTTGTCCCGAACGCGCTGTTGTACTTGTTTCTATTCATGCCGGCCCGGATCGCGCCGTAGCAATTGTTGTTGCTGACCACGATCGGCACGTTCGTGTTTTCCTGCACGGCGACGGCGAGTTCGGGGAGGGTAAATTGCATGCCGCCGTCGCCAAGAACGCAGAGAATCTTGTGGTCCGGGCAGGCGATGCGCGCTCCCAATGCCTCCGGAAGCGCTCCGCCAAGCCCCCCGTAGCCCATCGGGTAGTGGAACGTCCTCGGCGCATACCCGGGTGCATAGCGAAACCACCAGTACCCGATGTTGCAGCGGTCCGCGAACAGCACCGTGTCCCTCGGGAGAGTTTCCCGGAACGACTCAATAAACGACAGATCTTCCGGATTGGCGCGCCGCCGCGTTTCGACACGTTCGGCGAGTTTCTGCTTTGCTTCCCCGGCCCAGCTCCCGGGTGCTGGTGAGGCGCCGTTTAGCTGCTCCAGCAACGTCTCGCACGCGCGGCGCGCATCGGCGTGCACGGTATGATCCGCGGGATAGCTGCGACCAAATTCCTCTTCGTCAATGTCGATGTGGATCAGCTTGTCGCCCAGGGGTAGTTTAAAATCGGAGGTATCCTCCTGCCGAAGCATCGTTCCAATCGCCACGACAACGTCCGCACTCGCATAGATTTCGTCGAGTTCCGTCGGCACGATGCCGTCCGGGAAAATGACGTTGGGATGATCTCCCGGGACCACGCCCCGTCCCAGCACCGTCGTACTCACCACCGCGCCAAGTTTCTCCGCCAGCGCCTGGATCGCATTTCCGGCGCCGGAAACCGCTGCGCCGGTGCCGGCGATAATCAGCGGCCGCTTTGCGCCTCGCAGCATCGTGGCGGCGGTTTCGATGGCATCCCCGTTCGGCTCGAGCGGAGACGAGTCGATGCCATCAGGAATTGAAACCTCGCCCTTCGCGGCCAGGACGTCGGTGGGAATCTGCACGTACGCTCCGCCGGGCCGCCTCACCCGAAGAGACTGGATGATATTGGCAATCGTGCCCGGAATTTCGGCGATGGTTGCGCAGTGCGCGGCGTATCGGCTGACCGGTTTCGCCAGGTCCAGGGAATTGTTCAGGTCGTGCAGGCCGCCCCGGTTCTTTCCTACCAGCTCGGCCCGGGGAGTGGAGGCAATGACCAGCATCGGCACCGTATCGGTTGTGGCCTGTCCCAGCGACGAAGTCAGGTTGGCGACGGCAGGTCCACTGGTAATACTGACTGCCGCGATTCGGCCCGAGGCGCGGGCAAACCCGTCGGCCATGAACCCGAGACCCTGCTCGTGGCGCCCAAGAACGTGGCGGATTCGGTCGCACCGCGACAGCGCGTCGTACACGGGGAGGCTGTGGCCGCCCGGTATTCCAAAGACGGTATCGATCCCGCAGGCGAGCAGCGTTTCGACGACGGCGTCGCCTCCGGTACAAGTTTTGGATGTCACGCGGGCAATATCTACGCTGGAGCAGGTCGGAATCAAGGACAGAATACGAAATTCGTAGCTTTATCGGTGGATCTTGTGGCACAGTCCGCTTTCTTTACTACATTCTATTTCATTTCTGATATGCACCTCCTCACGAACCAGAGTGAGACTGCTCTTGGGAGATCCAAATGGCCGAAAAACTGCAGGTTGGAATCATTGGGGCATCCGGATGGATGGCCGGGGCGCTGTCTGTGGGCGTCGAGTACGACAACGACGGTTTCGATCCCGAGTCGAGGGTCGGGACCAGGAACCCGGATGCCGCAGTCGCGGCGCTGTGCGATCTCAACCAGGATGCGATGGAGGACCGGAAGAAGCAGTTGGGCCTGGACGGCGCTCGGCTGTTTACATCGTACGACGAGCTGCTTGCCGACCCGGATATCGACGCTGTCGTGATTGCCGTGCCAAACAACCTGCACGCTCAATTTGGCGTCAAGGCGCTCGAGGCGGGGAAACACCTGTTTTTGGAAAAACCGTTCGCCACGACGGTTGA
>CAUZEO010000012.1:0-36351 GCA_963578625.1 Kiritimatiellia bacterium
AACGAATGAGAAGATTTTCGCAGAAATTCGCAGTCATGGTCGTACTCCTGGGTCTCCTGGGCCCACTGCCTGCCGCTCTCGCCCAGGACTCGTCTCCGAGCCAGCCAAAAGTTTCCGCCCAGGAGAAAAAGCTCACCCTGGGCCAACTCATCGCCCGGGGCGGATTGACCATGTTTCCGCTGGGACTATTCTCGATCGCAGTTGTCGCCCTGGTCATTCGCAATCAAATGACCTTGAAGGAATCCGTCCTGTTGCCACCCGAGGCCTCTGCTCGCCTGACGAATTTCGTGCAAGCCGGCCACATTGAGGAGGCGCAGGAATATTGCGAAACCAACAGGTCCCTGCTCACCGACACCTTCTCAGCCGGACTCGAACGCGCCGCTTCGGGAACGGCCACCGTGGAAGTCGTAAAGGAAGCCATCGAAGACGCGGGCACCGAGCAGATGCTCTCGCTGATGCGCCCGATCAACTACCTGTCCATCATTGGGGCGGTAGCTCCAATGCTTGGATTACTCGGCACCGTCAGCGGCATGATCAAGGCCTTTCAAACCATCTCCGTCGGCGGCATGGGAAAGCCGGAACTCCTGGCCCAGAATATCGGCGAAGCGCTCGTGACCACCGCGACCGGACTGATCATCGCGATTCCGGCCATGCTTTTCTATTTCTACTTCAAAAACAACTTCATGAAAACGATGGCCTCGTTGGGTCGACAGACCGGATCGCTGGTTGAAATCCTTCGGGGCCATACGCTGACGGCGGGCGAGGATTGAAATTTCCCCTTCCAGGCATCACGGAAGACGAATCGGTGCAGATGGCTCCGATGATCGATATGGTTTTCCTTCTCCTCATTTTTTTCATGGTAGCCTCCCACCTGAATAAAATGGACCGGGTTGAAATCGAACCGCCTATCGCTGAGAATTCCGCGGTCCCGGACGAACTGGCCGGCCGGAGAACCATCACCATCAAAGCGGACGACACCATTTTCGTCGGAAGCACGTCGCGGGAACTGGAGGAGGTTGCGCCGCTGGTTGAGAGTGCGAAGCGGCACGAGCCGCACCTCAAGATTTACCTCCGCGCGGACCGCAATGTGAAACACAAACGCGTCCGGGACGTGATGAAGGCCTGCGCGGACGCGGGCGTGCTCGAGATCATTTTCGCAACCTACGAGAGCGACCGGTCGTGAACCCGGTTCTCAAAGAACTCATGGAGGAGCGCACGGAATTGCCGATCGCCCCGCTGATCGACGTGGTTTTCCTCCTGCTGATTTACTTCATGGTGGTGGCTTCGCTGCGTCCCCAGGAAGCCGACCTGGGTATTACCCTGCCGGGAACGATCCTGCAGTCCCGGACCGTGAGCATGCCGGACGAACAGATCGTCGATGTACGGAAAGACGGAACGGTTGTGTTGAACGGGCGGTTGTACGGAGAGTCGCATCAGCGCGAGATCCCCGGCCTGGCCGCGACTCTGTATCGCTATAAGCAAGCAGCGGAGTCGACGGACTCCAAGGCGTTGATTACCGTGCAGGCGGCCGATGAAGCCCGGCACGAACGCGTCGTGGACGTCCTCAATGTCTGCGCGGGAGTCGGCATCAAATATGTCACGTTCGGCCTGGGCGAATAACATCCTTTCCGTCGCCACTCGTGCATGCATCGTGGCGGCCCTTCTTGCCGCCCTGCCGCACAATCGTTGCGCGGCACAGGAGTTGACCGTCTATGAGATGTCGCTCCAGGAGCTCTACCGCGCTGCGTCCTACGGAATCCAGACGCGTAAGTACGCCAATGCGACCCCCAACCTTCGTGAGATCATTGCGCGGCTGCCGGATCCACAACTGGATTCGGCAATCCGCATGCTGGAGTACGGCATGTATCACCTTCCCGTCTGCCACATCGAGATGAACAACCTGGACGACGCCCTTGCCGATTTCGATTCCTATCTGAAACGATTCCCCAAGGGGACCTACCATGAACAGGCTCGCATTCTGGTGGCGGAGATTCACGCTGCCCATGAATCTTGGGATAAAGTCGTCGAAACCACCCAGACCCTGTTGAATTTTCAGCACATCAGGCCTTCACGCCACGTGCTGGCCGCCTACTTGAACGGGGAAGCGAAGTTTCGCCTGGAACAATGGAATAAGGCCGTGACTCCGCTTATCTACGTATTCGAGCGGGGCCGGGATCCCGACATCCAATCCGAGGCGGCCGTCATGGCCACGATCAGCCTGCTCCGGCTGGAACGTATCAGCGAATTGTTCCGATTTCTACCGCTTGTTTACCAGACTTCGGCGCAATACGACATCGAGTTGAACATCGCTCTGATTGAGGGCGGCGACAGTCGTTTCGGTTTGGGAGAGTTCGAGGAGGCGCTCCTTCTGTACCGGCCCGTCTACTCCAAACCGGAGTTGCTCCGGCAGCTCGGCGCTCGTATCCGGGAGGCCAAGCGGAAACGGGAACTCCTTTACCAGAGCGGAATGGACCTTGGCGAAATCCTCAGTCTGCGGCGGAAGTACACGCGACTTCTCACATCGCTGGAGCGCCAGCGGGAGACAGCCGCAAAGTTTCCTGAATACGACCAGCAACTCGTCATGCGGCTGGCCGAAACGCATCGGCAACTGGAGAGAAACTGGGAGGCTATGCTCCAGTTTCACAGTATTTTCGACCAATGGCCCGGGCACGAGTTGGCGGAAGAAGCGCTCTACCTCGCCTTTACAACCGCGCTCGATCTCGTCGCGGAGGAGCGTGCGCTGCGGGAAGGTTACGATTATCTCGAGGCCTTTCCCGCGGGCGAATTTTACGAACTGGTCAGCCTCACGGTGGCGCAAATGCACCTGGCCCGCGAGGAATGGCGCGACTGCGTCGATATAGGCATCGAAGCCCTCGATATCGTTCCCGAACACGAAATGCGCGCGCAACTCGACTTCCTCATTGGCTACTCCCATTTTCAACTGGAGGAATTGCCGCAGGCTCTCGACCGTTTCGGAGAAATCAGGGAGGAGTATCCTCAGAGCGACGTGAAAGAGGATGCGGACTACTGGCATCCGATGACCCACCTGTTCCTCCAGGAGTACCTGCCTGCCCGCAACGAATTTGGGGAGTTCCTTGACCGGTACGTCGAAAGCTCCTACCTGGAGGACGCCTCCTACCGGCTCGGCATCGCACAGTATGGGGACGACGATTTCGACGCCGCGGAAAAAACCTTCCAACAATTCGTCAAGCAGTACCCGGAGAGCAAATTACTGGCGGAGGCTTGCTGCATGCTCGGCGATATTTACGCGTCCTGGGCCAAGCTTGGTGAAGCCGTACAGTATTACACCACCGGCATCCAGAAAGCGCAGAATGTGGTGCACGTGAATTACGGGACCTTTCAAACCGCGCGCGTATTCGAGCTGCAGGGAAAATTCGAGGAGATCATCTGGTTATTCAGGTCCTACATCGACCAGTACGAAGAAGTAGGAAACGTATCGCAGGCCCTCTACTGGATCGGCAACATGCAGATTCGCCTGGGCCGGGAGCAGGAAGGCTTCGAGACGTTCCTTTCGGGTATCGAGGAATATGGGAATGATCCGAGGAACTTCGGAATCGATATGATCGTTCGCGATCTAATCGCCGACCAGGCCGAGTCCGCCGAGTCCGCTAAGCGCCGCGAGTTCATGAAGTCGCTCCGGGAAAAACTTTCGGGCAGCAGAGCGGACAACAAAAAGACCCTGGAATTGCGCCTGTTGACCCTGTTCGCGGAGTCGCAGCGGGATGCGATCCAACGAGGAAAGATGATGGCGGTACTCGTGAAGGAGCGCAATCTTGAGCATGCGGCTCCCATTGCCCTCCTCACGATGGGAAATGAAGCGTCCTCGCGGAAAAAGCAAAAGATCGCGGAAGCGGCTTATGGAAAACTACTCAGCGAATACGGCGAATCCGATCTCGCGCTCGAGGCATCCATGGGTCTCGGCGACCTGTACGCGATTCAAGGCAGAGGGCAGGACGCCATCGACCTGTACCGCAAGGTGATCTCCCGTTTTCCCGGCGAACCACGAGCGGGCGACGCACAAAAGAGGATCGGCGATGTTCTTCGCGAGCAGAAAAACTATTCCGAGGCCGTGCTCGCGTATCAAACCGTGCTCTCAGTCCGGGATTGGAGAGGACCTCTCTGGCCGGAGTCGCTGTACTGGATCGGCGAATGCCACCGGCAACAGGGGCAATACGAGGAGGCGTTCGCCCACTTTCAGCGCATCTACGTACTCTATGAACACTACGTGCCCTGGATGGCAAAGGGCTACATTGCCAGCGCGGAATGCATGGAAAAACTCAACCGGAAACAAGATGCGGTGCGGCACTACCGGGAAATGCTGGAGCGTCCCGAATTGAAGGATACCGACGAAGTGAAAACCGCGGCCGAAGCCCTCGAAAGGCTGGGACTAGACTCATGACAATCCGACGTCCCGCACTACGACCCTACGTAATCGTTTTAATTTGCGCGCCCTTGATCTCCGTGACGGCTCACGCGGCTGATCCGCCGAATGTCCAGGTGTGGCTCGACAAGGAACTGAGCTGGGACGCAACCCTGGTGGGAAGGACCCATTCGGGCGATCAGATCCGCTTTCTCCGGAAGGGAAAGGAGGGCGAAGTCCGGCTCGACGTTTCCGACATTCTCCGGGTGGACTACAACATTAAAACCAGCCGTGCTGAAGTGATGAATCTATATCTGAGAGAAGAGTACGCCAAACTGAAAAACCTGCTTTCCGCCGAACTCGCTCCGGCAAACGGGTTTCTCGATGTACCCGGAAATCTCTGGCCCCTGCACCTGGTCTACCTGAAAACCTTGTACTGGACCGAGGACTTCGCCGGCCTGAAAAAATATGCGTCCCGAATTCTGCGCAAACCGCCGACCCGGCTGGCTCGCGACGAGGCAACGTTGTTTACGATTCTCGCCCTGACCGGCCAGGGAGAGCACGAAGAAACACCAGCGCTCCTTGCGAAATACAAAATCAGGCCCGAAGCGATCACGGATCCCCCGCTCTATCATCTTGCAAAAGCAAGAGTCGCGATGGCCCATGGCGAAAGAAACGAGGCCTTGGAGGAACTCGCCACAATTGTATCATTCCACGCAAAGGATTTCGAATGGATGCCGGCCGCGCTGTATGATTCCGCAACCCTCTACATGGCTCGCGGCCAACCGGACGTCGCGATCCAGATTGCAAAAGAACTCCAGGTCGCCTATCCAGGAACAACCTGGCAGAAAAAGGCCGCCGCCTTGCAGAGCAAATTCGAGAAAGAGCGCGAAGGCGGAGAGAAACTGTTTCAGCATATGGGGCAGTAGTGGTCGTTCCCGATGATCCCGCATCAGGGAAAGGAATTATTTTTGGTTTTTGATTTTGAATTTTTGATTGCAAATCAAGCGGGCGTGTAACCCAATCAAAAATCAAACTTTCCTCATCCCGTCCCCGCAAGTTGCCCGCAGGCGGCGGCGATTTCCGTGCCTCGTTCTACTCGTACCGTGCAGGGGATGGATGCTTTTTTGAGCACGTCCTGAAACGCGACAACCCGATTGCGACTGGAACGCGTCAGCGGTGTTCCCGGCACGGGATTCCAGGGGATCAAGTTGACGTGAAAGAGGGTCCGACATTCGCTGAGCGGCCCGTTGGACAATTCATCGACTAACTGTCTCGCGTGACCCATGCCGTCGTTCTGCTCCTGCAAAAGCACGTACTCGAAGGAGACGCGGCGTCCCGTTTTCCTGACGTAGTCGCGGGTGGCTTCCATCAGCGCGCGCATCCCGTAGGCCTTGTTCACCGGCATCAGCTTGCTGCGGAGTTCGTCGTCCGCCGCATGCAAGGACACCGCCAGGTTGACCGGCAACGACTCTCCCGCGAGCCGCTGAATTCCAGGAACCAGCCCAACCGTGGAAACGGTAAAACTGCGGGCACCCATGTCGAAACCATCCGGATCGTGCAGCCGCTCCACGGAACTCCACCACGCGTCATAATTGTTGAACGCCTCCCCCATCCCCATAAAGACGACATTGGAAACCTTCTTCGGCAACCGGTCCGGCCGGGGCATACACTCGGTGCCGGGCGCCTCCCGTTCCGGATCGGAAGCGATATCGCGGGCAGTGCGCGCCGCCCATAGCACTTGCTCCGCAATCTGCCCCCCGGTGAGATCACGGAGAAAACCGAGTTTGCCTGTCGCGCAAAAGACACATCCCATGGGGCAGCCGGCCTGGCTGGAAACACACACCGTCGCGCGGTCGGGATAGACCATGAGAACGCTTTCAATCGACTCGCCTTCGGGCAGTTTGAAGAGTTGCTTCCGGGTCAGTCCTCCGTCACCAATCTGGGTCGTGACGGGTTGGAGATTCCCAATGGTAGCCTCCGCCTCAAGCCGGTCGCGCAACGGGCCTGGAAGTTCAAGCATCTCCGCGGGAGAGGTAGCGAGATTCAAGTAGATCCGGCGATAAACCTGGCGTCCACGAAACCGAGGCTCTCCCCAGCACTCCAAAAGATCTTCCAGCTCGGAGAGCGAGAGATCCAGAAGATTGATTCGGTTTGCAGTTGAATCGGTCATGAAGAGAAAGTCTACCTTGCGACGTCCTGATCCGGAAAGCGCGAAACGCGGCACGGGCAACCTGCTCGTGGCCCACAGGATACAACCGGGACCCCTGCTGCGGGGGGGGGGAGAGAGCCGGAAATGTCGAATATCGAATGCTCAATATCAAATGTCGAAAGATTTGCTGCGTGGTTGTTCGCGTTCGGTATTGAATATTTGGTATTTAAAATTCACGAGAAGTCTTACTACGTAGCATCCTGCGTACTGTTCAGAAATCGGCCGCGGACGCAAAGTAGGGGCGTCGGACGGATGAACGCCTGAGGTCTGGCTGGCCTCCGCTACACGGGTCAGATTCGAATATCGCTGACGTAAGGCCTCATCATGATCAATTCATTCTCGGGAACGGCGGTCCCCGCCGTACTGAGAATGGATGGGACATGCAGGGACTACATCGGGGCGACAGCTTAAGTCGGTACCATTCGGGTCAGATCCCCGCTACGACAAGTTTACAGTTTCGAATCTCCACCTTCGACATTGGGCATTGAACTTTAAAAAAGCCCAATACCAGTCCCCAATCCCAAATACCCAATATCCAATCCCCGATCCCCAGCCCACCTCGAAATTTGAGATTTCCGTTTGGCACCAGGAACGGTACTGTCGAGCCCGTTTTGAATTGTCCATGGGTCTTCGTGACCATAAGGGAGCGGGATATGATTCTGAAAGTACGCCTATTTTCTCACCAATTGCTCATTGTGATGCTTCTGGTTTTCTTTGCGCCGGTCCCGGCGGTCCAAAGCCAGGATACCGATGGCATCGAAGGGTTGGATCCCGACATCGAGGAAACACTGCCTACCGCACCCGCACAGGAAGTCGTTTTCGAGAAGGTTACGTTCTTGAAGCTGCTCAGAGCCGGCGGATGGGCGATGTGGCCGTTGGCAGCCTTTTCCATCGCCGTGGTTGCGCTGGCGCTCTACAACATCTCGGTGCTTCGCACACAAGAGTTCTGCCCGCCGGCGCTCGTAAAACAACTCCACCGCGACATGAGCGCGTTCCAGGTTAGGACCGCCGTGGAAACCGCGAGAGACCACCCGAGTTATCTCGGGCGCATGCTCGGCCGCTCCCTGCCCGCCATGGATCCGGACGACAAGGAAACCCTCGGCCGGGAGCAGATTCACGAAGCCATCAGTGAGTTTGCGGAGCGCACGAACGGCCAGTACATGTTGTGGGTGAATTATTTTTCCATTCTCGCCCAGGCCTCTCCCATGCTCGGACTGCTGGGAACAGTGTCGGGCATGATCAAAGCGTTCAGTACCATGGGCCGCGAAGGCATGGGAGATCCCACTCGCCTGGCGGAACACATCAGCGAAGCGCTGGTCACCACCGCCTGCGGGCTGATCATCGCCCTCCCCGCCCTCTTCTGCTATTTCGTGTTTCGAAACCACCTCATTCGACTCATAGGGCGCTGTGTCGAAATCGCCGACGAACTCCTCGACGCGAGCCTCGAGTCATTGAATCCGGGATTCCGACAAAGCAGATTGCCAAACGGATTGAATGACGAATGATGGAATCTCCAATGTCGACCTCGAACCCGATCATCACCCCTACGTCGTTCCGCCCATTCGTCATCGGGTATTTCGTCATCAGGTGTTTTGATGTCTAAGCACAAGCAAAGAACGCAACCTGCGTTCGAGGAATGCACCGTAGATCTGTCCCCCTTGATAGATCTCGTATTCCTGTTGCTGATCTTTTTCATGACCAGTTCCACCATTATAACTTACCTCAAAGACAGCAGGGTCGATCTTCCAATCTCCAAAGATGCGCGCGTGGCGAAAGCAGTTACCCATCGGGTGTTGATCAACGTGTACGAGGACGGAAGCCTTGGGGACGAGCACGGCGCCCCGGTGGATCCCACGACTCTTGAAGACCGGCTTCGGAGCGTCGCGGCGCAGGGCACCAAACTTCAGATCCGTCCGGATCGCCACGTCAATCACGGAGAGGTTAAAAAGGTCCTGAATGCGGCTCGCCGTGCCGGCATCGAAGAAGTGATCTTCACGGCGTTTACCGCGGAAAACTGAATCATGCGTGCGAAATACTTCACTGGAATCGATCAGGAGCAGGGCCCGAGGTTGGAAATTGCGTCGCTGATAGACATGAGTTTTTTGATGCTCGTGTTCTTCATGGTGGCGGCTACGTTGCAAAAGGAGGAAGCGGACCTGCCGGTACGAATGCCGGGCGGATCCGGAGGGCCCGACGCCGCGGTACATGTGGAGCGCATGCTGATCGCCATCGATGACGGCGGTTCAGTGACGCTGAACGGTCAACCGCTGCTGACGCGCCCCGGGACGCACATCGTGGCGGAACTCTCAACTCGCCTCCGCCGCTACGAATCCGTGGCGCGCGTCGCAAACGCGGAGTCCGCGGTGGTAATTCAGTGCGCGGACGCAGCGGCGGAGCAAAGATTCATCGACGTACTGAGCGCCTGCAGGCGCGCGGGCATCGAACAGATTAGCCTGTTGGACGATTGAGCACAGCGTTATCCAAAGTCGGTTCCTTCGCGGCGCGACGCCAGGTCATTATGATCTTCGTCAGCCTCCTTGTTCATTTGTCGGTAATCGGAATCTTCGCTCGCAGAACCATTTTCCCGGAGATCCTGGAGCCGAGTGAGCTGATCGTTACAACGCTGAGTCTCCCGCCGCCGCAACCGGAGGCAAGGACCCGCGAAGAGTTGAAGGCCGCACTGGCCGGGCGGAGCGCACCCCGGGACCGGAACGAACTCATCCGCGCGGTTCCGGTATCGGAACCGGCAACCGTCGCGCTTCCTCCTCCGGTTTTTCTCGCGCGTGGAGGTTGGATCGACAGCTCCTTCGGCAACGACTTTTTTGGGTACGCGACCCGCCTGGACAGCGAATTGGAAACCCTGGAGAAATCCTCCCGGCTTCCCTCGGGCGCCATGGTCGGCACGATCTACGTGTTCGATCGCATCACCAGGGTTCGGGCGAAAGACGGAACCTGGTTCAAGGGGCGGGGAAAGACCCGGCTGGAACACAGCCTGTACACCTACCTCTGTTCCTTTCCCGGCAGTAAGAACATGGCGGTGCGGCTTCGCCTGGAGAAGCGGTGGTTCGGGTTCGATTTTACCACGACCGTCACCTGGCCGGAATCACGCGCCGGTATTTACGAGTTCCGGCTTACAACCGACGCCGGCGCGATTTTCCAGATCGACGGCGAAGATATCATCGTTCATGACGGGGAGCATGGATTCGAGCCGTATGAAGCGATCCTGGTCATAGAACCCGGCGAGCATGCCCTGCGGCTCGCATTCGTCCAGGGTCCCAATGCCAGGCTTGGTCTGATCCTGCACTCTAGAAAACTGAATGAAAGGGGTTGGGAAGTATTCGATTTGCGGCCGTTGCTCATGAAGAACATTGCTGCACGCTCGGATCCCACTGCGCCGAATTTCTCGAACCCGCGGGTGCGCAGGCAATGATCTTCCGCATCCTGTTGGTCGCCATTCTCGGATGCAGTTTCATCCCGGTCCCGAGCCGGGTTCTTGCAAAAGATGCGCCCTCTACTCCGCTTGCCGACAGCTACCGGGAGGCGGTGGAACTCCTCGAATACGGAGAAACTCGAGAGTCACTCCAGGTTTTCGCAAATCTCGTCTCCGCCCATGGTGCGGATGCGGCCGTGCGCATCGGGCCCGCGTTCGGGAACATCTACTACCAAATGGGGATTGGGCTCGAGCGCGCCGGAAACCCCGAAGGCGCGATCAAAGCGTTTAAGCAATGCTACCTGGTGTTTGGAAATCGGGACGACCGCCCCGAAAGCAAGAACCTTCATCACGGGCAGGCCCTGGTGAAATGGGCGGAGGTGGAGCAACAACTCGGCCACGGGAAAAACGCCGCCAAGCTTCTCGCCCGGGCGCTTCGTGAAAACGTGGAAGGGATGAATCGCGAAATCCTGATGTACAACCTCGCTTCGGCGCTGGAAAGCACAGGGGACATCAAACGCGCGGTACAGTTTTACGAACTGTTGCTGGGACGGGATGAAAACATTGATCCTTCCCGGGAGGTCAAAAGAAAAGCGTTCCTCTCACTCGCCCGCAATCTTGCCGATGCCGGGAAAATAGTGAGGATCGAAGCCCTTTTGAGCACCTATGAACCCCTCCTCGCAGGGCCCCCCGTGGATCGCTACAATTGGACCGCGGACTTGCTCCACGTCGGCCGGCGGTGCGTCTTTGCCGGTGATCCCCTGCTCGCCTTGCGCTGGTATCGATACGCGGCGCATCCCGAGGACGTGCTCCTTCAACTCGAAGCGAAACTTGGGCTGACCCCTGCGGGAAGTGCGGACGAGGTTCTCGCCGCGGTTCAGTTCATGCGGGCCGAGTTGGCGCGCAGCGAAGTCGGTGACGCATTGTTGAAGGCACGCGCCGGCGCGTTCGCAGGTCTGGAACTGTTCCGGATTGCGCTTCCCGCCTACGAGCGGCTTCTCCGAAACGAATCGCTCAAAGACCGGGACGAAGTACTCTACGCGGCGGCGATCTGTGCGGCGCGCGCGGGTCGCCCTGATGACGCGGCGGTGCACGCAGCTCCTTTGCTGGAACGCACCCCCCCCTACTTCAGAAGCCTGGAGATCGTTACCGCCTGGGCACAGTCCCTGGTGGATGCGGATCGACACCAGGAGGCATTTGATATCGCGGACCGATATCGCACTTGGGCCGAACACGGGCATCCGGACCGCGAAGGGCTCGACTTCATCGCCGCCGCCGCGCTGTTCCAGTCCGATCGTTTTGCCGATGCACTCGAGTCCTTTGCGGAATTCCTTCGGGATCACAAGAATTCGCCACGGCGCGACGCAGCGTCGTATTACCAGGCACTCTCGGCGGTGCACGCAGAAAGATGGTTTGTCGCCGGGCAATCGCTCGATCTCTTTCTCGCTTCGTACCCCGCATCCGGCCACCACGACAGCGGACTCTACTACCGGGCGATGACTCATGCTGTCCAGGAGGAGGATCGGGATGCCCTCGCGGTTGTATCGCGCCTGGAAAAGGAGCATCCCGAAGCAATCCTTCTTGCCGCCGCCTTGAACTTGAAGGGGGATATTGAGTTTCGTGAATCCCGCTGGGCCGATGCCGACCAAACATACAGCGAAGCCCTCGAAACCGCCAAACGGGTACCCGAAGCAACCAACGACGCCGCCTATGCACAGTACCAGATCGTCCGGGTCGCGTCCGCGCAAGACGCATGGGAAAATGTGGAGAATCGATTCCTGGTGCTTCGATCGGAGTATCCCGAGAACCCGTACCTGGCGCGCGGATGCATCCTCGCCGCCGCGGCCCGGGAACAGTTGCGGGATCCCGACAAGGCATTGGAAATGTTACTGGAGCTGATTGTGTCTCACGGGGAGCAGTGGAAAAATCCGGATCTCCCCCAGCTGTTGACGGCTCACCATGCCATGTTCAAACGAACCTATGGCCGGAATGCATTACTGGATCGTCTGCGAGACTTCCCCGGCCCTGTGCCCGACCCGTTGCGCGCCTGGCTATTGATTGGAGTCATTGACACGCTCGAATCCGCGGGCGGGATCGAAGCGGAAGACGAGAGGGCGAGCGCATACAGACGCATTGAAAACGAGTTCGACCGTTCGGATCTCGATAGTCCGATTCTCATTAAGCTCGCATCCTGGTTCGTCTCGAAAGAGGCGTGGGATGATGCCATATCCACCTACCTGGTCGTCGTGGATGACCGGGAAAACGATTCTGAAAGAAATCCCGCCCGTGTCGCATTGGCGCGCGCCCTGATGCAGCGACGAGGAGACATGGATCTGGACCTCGCCTGTACAACCCTCGCAGATGCGGAACGGGAAGTCACGGATCCGGTCTGGGTGGAAAGCGTCATCCTGGAAACGGCGCGAGCCCGAACCATCCGGGAAGAGTGGGCGAAGGCGGAATCACGCTGGAGAAAGTACGTCAACATGACGGAGTGGGGGCAGGCCCGGGCAGAGGCAAACTACGAGATTGCACGGAGTCTCGACATGCTGGGAAGGAGCAACGCGGCACTGCAGCAGTACACCGTGACCTACGTTCAATACGAGGGACATATCGAGTGGTCCTCGCGCTCGTTTCTACGGGCCGCGCTCATGCTGGAGGAGGCGGGGAAAAAACCGGAAGCTTTTCTGGTCCTGGAGGACATGATGAATCGCCTGGGCAGCCTGTCGCATCCGTTCGTAAATCGCGCGCGAACGCTGCATAGCCGATGGAAGAAAGATGCTGCTTATACGTCCGGAGGAACTACATCGTGAAACGACGCCGCCTACCCCGCATATCTCACACCTTTTCTACTACGACCGCGACTAGAAAGTGTGTGATAAGCGGGCTAGCCGCCACAGGGCTGGCGGTTATCGGTGCCGGTTGGCTTGCCCTCGGTGTCTCCGCCGAGGAAACCGTCTCGTTGAAACTTCCGTCGGAGGGAGTCGCGTTCTGGAACACGGCGGTGGAAGCGTTTGACGAAGGAAATTACATCGACGCTTTGCAAAAGCTGAAGTGGTACCAGCGCCAGGTCCAGGAGGGGGATGCGGAATGGCATCCGGATCTGGTTTCGTTTCTCCGCATTCGGTGCGCGGTAGGCGCCGGGCATTTTGAGAAAGCACATGCGTTATTGGATTCGCTCGATATCCATAAATTGCCGCCGCCGCTCCGGTACCAGGCGCAGGTCCTGCGATGGAAACGCCGGCTGTCCGGGCAGGATCACAACCTGCCTCTGCCCGATCCGATCGACGGGCTTGCCACCGCTCCCATGGCGGAAGCGCGATTGGCATCGGTCAAAGGCAGGGTTCAGGAGTCGGAAGGGGAACCCGGAAGCGCACTGGAATCCTACGCGAAGTCCATCGTGCTGGCCCCGCCCGAAGACCAGGATGAAACACGCAACACGATCCAGCGCGTCATCAAGCTGCTCACCGTTTCAGGGCGCGGCGAAGAAGCAGCGCGAATGATAGAAGTCCAAGCCGCCCTCTACGGCGAAAAGTAGACCCAAGCCCCGCGAAGGTGACGTGCCACCTTACCGCAGCCCGCGGACCCGCTTGTAGCGTCCCTGGTTCTTGCGCACCAGCTTGCGCAGGAAGCGCCGCGTCTCGTCATCCGCTTCGTACCCAACGCAGTGAATTCGGGCTCGCTGCTTCCCTCTGGAAATGTAAAACCTTTCCTGCAGATCATTGATGTGATCGAGAGTGTCAGCGTCCGTCCAATAATTGAACACCGGATTGCGGGAATTGCCTCCGGAATGCGAGGTGGGCCTTGGCGGCGGACCGGCCCCTCCTTCCGCGACTCGCGGTCCGAGCCCCTTCCTGATCCGCTTGTCCTCCTCCTTCTGCCACTCCTCCATCGCCTTTTCCCAATCGCGAATCTCCCGATCCGTGACTTCGTGACCCCCATAGGAAACTTCCACATACTGGCCGGCCTCCTGGTCGAAGGGCTTTTGGATCACCGGAGCGCCGTCCGTAATCACGAAGATGACGCCGGCCCCGATTTCGAATGCCGCAGTCAAAGCCAGGTCCAGGCGGCTTGTGCCGCCCGCGGCATTCGGGCTCGCTGCCTTCACCCGGTAGTTTCCCCCACCCAACCCGTAAGGGCCTTCCAGTTCATTATATCTCATGATCCATTCACCCGCTTCCCGTTTCGACTCGGAAGTCACCCGGACCATTTTCGGCCAACATGCGGAGACGGAATTTTCAAACGCGATAACATTAAACAGGGTGCCGTCGGACACCTGGTAGAGAACATCTTTCAACGCCTCCTTCACGCGTTGAAATCCCGGCAACCCACCGCGCGAATCCTCGCACATGCTCAGAGATACATCGACGATGATGCACAACTGGTGCCCATTCTCTCGAATTCCGAAAAAACTGACTGAAGACTGCCCCACCCCCTCGCCGACTCCGTCCCCGAGTCCGCCGCCGATCCCTCTCCCCTGCCCGGAGACGCCCTGCGTGGAAAAGGTGCGCATCATTTTGGTTTGGGCGGGCTCCGGGAGCTTCTTGATTTCAGGAAGGGCAATTTTCGCCGGCGCCGCTACTGCGATTCTCGGCTGCGGTCGTGGCCGTGCACTCCGCTTTTGCATGTCCTGGACCCGGACCTTCATTTCCAATTTCCGCGGTTCAAGCGCCGGTGTAACTGCCTCCTCCCCAACAAAAACACTTTGCGGCTTATAGGACACGCGGATTGCCACCACGAAAACTGCCAGAACACCGAACAGAAGGTGAACTCCAAGACTGATCAGCACCTCGTTGCGCGACAACGGCCGGGTAAAAAATGTCACGAAGGCCGATTGGCGCGGTGCCGGCTTCTGTTGAGGATCTTCCATTACTTCAAGAATACGCCAATTCAGTGCGTCTGTCACGGGTAGCGGGATGCGAGATTCGAGATTCGGGATGCGAGGGGATTGGGTTTGGGATTGGGAATGTTCCAGCGTACTATGAACAGAACGTAGAGAATAGAACGAAGGGAATGAAATCCACCAACAACAATACTTCGTTTTCTTCGCTGCCTTCTGTTCAAAAAGCGGAGCCCGAGTACCATGAAGAATGCCAGGACCGTCACCACATCTCTACTTTTTGTTCTGCTCTATGCCATTTGTCTGTCTGCCGGGGCCGAATCCTGGCTTGCCCATCCCACCTGGGACGAAGGCCTGGCCGAAATCGATTTGTATGAAGGGAAACTCAACAAGTATGGGATCCTGCGCGACGCATCGGTCGAGCTGATTACCGTGCGCGAGTACTTTCACCCGGAACGGTTCGTGAAAACAGCCGGCCCCACCGTCGGTGGCGCGAATTCTCTTCCAGTTATGAAGCAGAATTTCACCCGAAGAATTCGTACCGGCATCTACGAGTACGTGCAGGCGGGAAGCACGTTCGTCCACCGGAATTCGGGTGATCTCCTGAAAGTCTCCGCCATCAGCACCGAGTGGTGCGGCAACAGTTCTGCCCTACTGACTTGCGATGGGAATTCTCGATCACTTCGGATCTCCAATTACATGGGCGATCGCGGTTTCAACATCCAATCCGTGGAAGCTGCAGACGACCTCCTCTTCTACGATCAACTCATTCTCTACCTAAGACAACATGCGGATGCGTTGCAGCCCGGCGCCTCACTGCGAATCGCGGATACACTGATCTCCAACAACCCGGCGTATCAGGAACAAACCGCGGTGATTCGCTCGGTCGAGCGCACATCCGTCCCGGAAGGGACGAACCCGAATCACATTGTTGTCACCATTGAATTCACGGACAGAACCGAAACCTTTCGTCTGGAAAACAATCCGCTGCGGACACTGGCCCGGTGGGAAAACAATCTCGGCGAGTGGCTGGGCCTCCGAAAAACCTTCTTCCTGGATTACTGGAACCGCAACCAGCCTGGGGACGAACGGTTGCTGAAATAAGGCCTCTTCATCCCTGGTCAAGGCCCCTTGACAGACCCCGGCGAATCCTACAATTTCAATATATCTTGAAAGTTATGAATCTATGAAAATTAGGCAAGGCCGCCCGGAACATCTGGCCTCGGGTAACCACAAACGGAAAAGACGTTGGGAAAGCGGGCATTTTCGGATTTCTCGTCGTCCTGTTGGGAATTGCATTCGCGGGAAATCCGCCCCGCTGGGCCGTTATGTGGTCCCTCGCGCTTTTTTTACACGTGGTGTTCAAATGGCTTGCATACCACCTCTCGGAGGTGAATCTGGCCGAGCCGGCAAACAGGGGCGCGCTGCGCACCTGGTTCTATTGCTGGCCGGGCATGGACCCGCTTCCATTTCTCGATAGGGCAGACCGGGACGTTTCCAGGGTGCCGGCCCGGAAATGGACACGGGCTTTCGCGACGATTTCCGCCGGACTTTTCTCCTTCACGTTGCAGCGAGGCAGGTGCCTGCAGACCCGTTCATGGCGATCGGTTGGACTGGAATGGCTGGTTTTCTACTGACGCTTCACTTTGGTGTTTTCGAATTGCGGGCAAACTACTGGCAGGGCAAAGGCATTCGAGTCCGGTCCATCATGAACAGCCCGCATCGTGCCGGAACCGTCCCCGCAATTTCGACAGAATTTTTGCAACGTTGGGGTCCCAGTCCGCAGTGGAGAGATTGGCCGCTCACGCCCTTCACGCGGACCGCATCGAGCTGCGACTACGAGTACGATGTGGAGCAGGAAAGCAGCGTGAGAAACTCGTTGCTTGTGCGACAATCATCCACAAACGCTTTCGTTTGCGACATGTTTTTTCACGCAGAGCCCACGGAGTGACAAAAAATCCACTCCGTGCCCTCAGTGGTCAATTTCGCTTGGTTGTGGCTTTGCTGCCTTATGGTTCAAATTCTGAATGGGGCCTGCTGCTCCCGGCTGTGTTGTGCCTCTGTAGAGCTTGTGCGTCGCCGATCGAAAGTCTAGGCGATTTCCGCTACTATACGGATTTCATGGTTTTTATTTCGAGGCTGGCCCTAAATTTCGGTACTGTAACCAACAAATGAAAGTTGATGCTCCGGAGATTATTCTAGCACTGGATGTTCCCGAATCCAGCGACCTGCCACCCATCCTTGAATCGATTCCGGATCTGATCCGATTCGGAAAAATCGGACTCGAGCTCTTTTGCGCGGAAGGACCAGACGCACTGCGCCCCCTGCAGGACCTCGGCTGGCGCATCTTTCTTGATCTGAAACTGCACGACATCCCCCGAACCGTCGAGCGGGCGGTCCGCTCCGCCGCGCGGCACGGCGTGGATTTGCTGACCGTCCACGCCGCGGGCGGGCAGGCTATGCTGGAGGCGGCGGTAGCGGCCGCAAAAGACTTCGGCGAAAATCGCCCTCGACTGATCGCGGTCACCACCCTGACGAGCATGAACCAGGATGATCTTGCCTGCGTCGGCATCGCGCGCAGCCTCGGGGACCAGGCGCTGGCCCTCGCAGATCTTGCATTGTCCGCCGGCATCGACGGCATCGTTTCCTCGGTCCACGAAGCCGCGGCGCTGCGTGACAGGTTCGGACCAGCACCCCTGCTGGTGACACCGGGGATCCGCATGCCCGGCGGAGAGGCGGCAGATCAGAAACGGATCGCCGCCCCCGCGGATGCCGTCGCCGCCGGCGCGACCCACCTTGTTGTCGGGCGCCCGATTATTGAAGCCGACGATCGGGCCGCAGCCGCAGCCCTGTTTCTAGAAAACATGCACCAGGCAGAAACACAATGACGCGCTGCAGTATCCGTCATATCGGACGGATCGGACCGATCCGTCAAATGACCGTAGCCCCCATCCTGCCTGCTGTTCAAACTACCGCAGGTTGAATCGGGAAAATGGGCGTGACTCCTTCTGTCGAACGAGCAACCGCAAGCTCCTCATCTTCGGTGAGAGGAACGAGATCCTTCTCCGCGTCAATCATCCACCACAGGTGCTCCGCATGACTGGGACAGACGCAGGAGGTAACAGGCCGTGAGAGCGTCCAACGCAAGGCGGTTTTCGCCTGGTCGTAGGCATCGACCGGCTTGTACCACGGTTTCAACCACTTCTCCTTTTTCCCATCCGGCCAACCCGTGTATGCCAGCGTCTTGAGAGCCAGGATTCCCATGCCCTTTTCCCGCGCAACCTTGACCACCGGCGGCCCGAAATTTCCCTGGTACCAACAGATGTAGTTGATGGGAAAGAGAATCGAATCGAAGTCGAACCGGCTCATCAAGGCCAGCGCCGCTTCTTCACTGTGCGCAGAGAATCCAAAATGCCGAACGAGTCCAAGGTCCCGGGCCTCCACGAAGGCTTCCATGGCTCCGCCAGGCCCGAAAATCGTATCCACCTCTTCCAGGGTCTGCACGCCATGCAACTGGTACAAGTCGAAGTAGTCCATGCGCATGTTTTTTAACGACTGGCGCAAAAGCTCGCTGGCTTTCGCCCGGGTGCGCTCGGCTGTCTTTTCCGCGACGAAAATCCGATCGCGATAGGCGCCCAAAGCCGGCCCGCCGAGTTTCTCGGCCATCCCGTCGCCGTAGGGCCCCATATCAAAATAGTTTACTCCTGCGTCAACGGCGCGGGCTACAGTCTCGCGCGCAAACTTCTCGTCTTCCTCAAGGAAAACGATTGCGCCCAATCCAACCACAGAGAGGGACTCACCGGTTCTGCCTAGTAATCGTGTCTGCATATTCCACATCCATTCGCTCGTCAGGAGCCATGTCGTACCAGCGGCGGAAAGTCGAGCAAAACCATATCGACAAGGTGGGTCTACCTCTTTATGTTTAATCCTCATTATGCTTACCGCACAGTATACTGAGCCTCGCTCCGTCAAGGCCGTGGAGGCGGACATGCCCACTCCCGCCCCGGGCGAGGCGCTGATCCGCGTCTCCCTGTGCGGCATTTGTGGCACAGACCTGGCGATCGAAGCGGGAAAACACCCGAGGGCTCAGCCCGGCCTGATCATGGGCCACGAATTTAGCGGAGAAATCGCCGAGATCAATGCGCCCGGCTCAGAACTTCGAGCTGGGGACCAGGTCACCGTCTACCCGCTGATAACCTGCGGCAAGTGCCTGGTCTGCCGCACCGGAAACCCGCATGTGTGCCGCGATCTCAAATTGTACGGCATTGACGCTCCAGGCGGAATGGCCGCGTACGTGGCACTGCCGGTGGACGTCCTTCTGAAATTGCCCGATTCCATGTCGGCGAAGGCAGGCGCCCTGCTGGAACCGTATGCCGTTGGCATCCACGCCGCCCGGCGCTCTCCGGTTCAACCGGATGACACCGTGGTCGTGATCGGCGGCGGACCCATTGGCCTGCTCAACGGGCTGGCACTGAAAACTTTGGGAGTTGAAAAGGTTTATCTCACCGATATCAACGCGTTTCGCCTGGGACTTGCCGAAAAATGCGGCCTGATTCCGTTGGACACGGCGAATGACGATCCGGTCGAAAGGATTCAAGAGGTTACCGATGGTGAAGGCGCCGACGTGGTGTTCGAAGCGGCAGGCAGTCAATCCGCCGCCGCACAGATGACGGCGTTGGTCCGGTCCCACGGCGCGATTGTGAACGTAAGTGTCTTCAAATTTCAACCGGAGATCGACATGCGGTCCGTCAACTTCAAAGAGCTGACCGTCATCGGAACACGGGTATACACCGTGGAAGATTTTCGTACCGCAATCGACACCGTCGAACAACTCCCGGTGGACACGGTCGTTACGCACCAATTGCCGCTTGCCGGCGTGACGGAAGCATTCGAGATTTTCAAGGCCGGCGTGGATGTGTGCAAAGTGCTGGTGGATGTCGGGGAGTGAGTGCGAAGAAGAATTCAGGTTTCAGTGTTCAGGTTTCAGGTCGAGCCAGAATATGTAGTGTATTTGAGTTCGCACTTCCAACATTGATCGTTGAAGGAAAAAAGGGGTGACCCGAGGCACTTTGATGTTCAAGTTATGCAAGGCCTCAGATGCAGCCGGACCGGCTGATTTTTCAGGCATGAGAGTTCCAGTTCTTCGTCGCGGGCGTTGTCGAAGCCAGGATCGACAAAGCTCGCGACGAAGGCAATTTAAGGGTACAGTCAACCTGCAATCCAAACCTGAAACCATTAAATCGGAATCGAAAACCTAAGCTCCGCCAGGGGCCGGACCAGTATAAAGATGAATAAAGGCCCATTTGATCTAGGCGGCAAGCGGGCGTTAGTAACCGGGGCAAGCAAAGGGATCGGACTCGGCATCGCCCGTGGATTGGCAGACGCCGGTGCGGACCTGGTCCTGGTTGCGCGAAATCTCGCTGAACTCGAAAAGTCGCGCGAGGAATTCCCCGCCACTTCGAATGTCAATGTTTCGTCCTTCGATCTTCAGAAAACCGAGGAGATCGCCAACTGGTTCAACGGAATCGTCAGCGAGATCGGGCCGATCGACATCCTGATCAACAACGCCGGGATGAACATTCGAGGCGCGACCGAGGACGTTTCGCTGGCGGATTGGAATACGGTGCTGAACTTGAATCTCAATGCCTGCTTCGCCTTGAGCCAGGCATTTGCTAAGAACATCTTTAAAAGAAAATCAGCCGGTAGAATCGTAAATATCGCATCGGTAATGACATTCGGCGCGCGACCCACCGTCGCCGCCTACGTTGCTTCCAAGGGCGCCATCGGTCAGTTGACGAAAGCGCTGGCGGTAGAGTGGGCAGACCGGGACATCCTGGTAAATGCCATCGCCCCCGGGTTCATCGATACTCCACTGAACGAACCGTTGGTGAACAACCCCGAATTCGATGCATGGGTTAAGAAGCGCACCCCTCTTGGCCGCTGGGGTAAACCCGAGGATCTTGGCCCGCTTGCGGTGTTCCTTGCCGCTGACGCCTCCAGGTATGTCACCGGGCAGGTCATTTACGCGGATGGAGGCTGGACCTCGGGATTTTGAGGCAGGCCGTTTCTTGTTTGAGGGAATAGGTTTCAGTGCGATCCCTGGCCACGGTTTTTGGTTTTCGGGATTCGGGGCCGAAATTTTCAGAGGTGACCGAGTTCTACTCAGAAACAAGTCTGGCCTCAGACTGCGCCACCTGATTTTTCAGGTTTGAGAGTCCCCCCATCTTCGTAAACAGGGTCGACGAAATTCGCGACAAAGAAAATTAAAATGGTAGTCTCAACCGAGAATCGAAAAAAGTGACCCACGAACTTCTACCCTCCGCACAACTCGTGAAACACAGCACGGGTATCGTCATCCCTGTGTACCTTCCGGAAAACGATCAGAAGGACGCCGGCGCTTCGCTCCTCGGCGACACGGTCAGAGCCTTTGCGGAGATCGTCTCTGATCCCGGTTTCGTTTGCCTGGCTATCGATGGCCCGGAGAATGGGATGGAGACCACGCAATTGCTTGGCGATTCCCTCGGCGTTTCGGTGATTGGAACGACTGAGAATCGCGGGAAGCTGCAGGGGATGATCACCGGGGTGCGGGAGCTGCTTGGGAAAACCGAAATCAGGTACCTGGCAGTGGTCGACCAGGACGGTGATCATTTCGCCAACGAATTACCCAATTTCGTGAGGGCGGCGGAGCACATCCACTCGCAGACCGGCAGTGATCGGATCGTTGTAAACGGAGCCAGAACCTCCCGGCATCGTCCGATGGGGTTTTTGAGGGGAGAACTGGAAGAGTTTGCGGACCGGATCCTTTTGGAGATGCTTCGATACCGGGCGGCGGTAAAAAGATCGCCGCTGGACCTCCGATTCGCGGGCGCAACGGAGGAATTTCCCGATTTCCATTCCGGCTACAAACTCTACAGCCGGCGCACCGCGGAGAATGTATTCGGCAAGGATCCTGATTGTTGCGGATGTGATCGGGACGCCTGTTATCGCCATGGGTGCGAAGCGGTGGGCGTAGTGGAAGCGCTTGAAAGCGGCGCAATCTTCGCGCAGGTGATGCGGAGTACGTTTAATGCGCAACCCGTATCTACATTCGCGAGCCTGAACATTATTCACCTGGTCTCCGACAAAATCATCTGGCCGGCACAGCGGCTGGCAATTCCATCCGCATTTGTCCGGCAGTGGATGCTGAATTGCATGCCAAGGCTCAACCTGCTGACTCTGGCGCCGCAAGGCTCCGAAGTGCTCGGCAAGATCTTCCAGCGAGTAATGGAGATTCTTGATCCAGGCGGCGATCACGCAGTGCCCGCGGATGAATCTCCGTTGTTCGTGTAGAATTTCTCTTCCCGTGGCCAACGGAGCCGGCTGCCGGAGCCCCGGCCGCGTTGAAAATGACGAACGAGGAAATCCGAAATCGACTTGATCCATCTCCGCGAGGACGTCACCTGTCCTTCGTAATTCCTGATTCGGATTTCATTGGGTATTGAGTGGCTCGACACACCGATCCGGTAGCATTACTTTCCGATCTTTTGCGCCCTTACCATGCACATGAATGACCCCCCGGTCGAAATCCAGGTCGCTGATTCGAAGCTGCAGGCACTCCATGACACTCAAGGGGCACGTGGAGTACCACACAGCGAAGCCTTCAGATCTGCTGGTCAAGCTCCTCCCCCCGAGGGGTTCGACCTGGAGTCAGCGGCTCTCCTGGGGGACGCCTCTGTTTCTTGCCATAATGCGATGAGGGCAAGCGTCGGCAGCACAGAGAACGTCCTGGGTTTCGGCTCTGGACTGATCGGGCTGTTCGCAGCACAAGCCTGCCGTGTGCTCGGCGCCAGAGTTACTGTGACGGATCTGTCTGAAGGACGACTTGCGCTGGCAGAGCAATTGGGCGCCGATCGCGTCATTCAAGCAGGCCAGCCCCATGAGCTGGCCGTCCTGCACGCCGGACACTCCGACAACTCAGATCTAGAGAATGCTGTACATCACGTTGAGGCCAAAGACATTAAGATTCGTCCTCTCATCAGCACCGTTGTTCCGATTGACGATGCCCTACAGGTCTACGACACACTCAGGGACAACCCTACCGATCTTCTCGGTACTGTATTCGGAAGTAGCCGGGCGCCAACAAGCCGGATGCATGCGACGGCTTACAGCCGCACGTGATCCGCAACGTTAGCCACAGGTAGAAGACCATGGGATTAAGATTCACAGCGCGCGTTTATCGTCACCCGAGAGCGAAGCGTATAAGTCCGCGCTCATCACGGCTGCATCTCGAGTAGAAGCTAAGGTCATTTGGCAGCAACCATCTGATAGACTGGCATCGCAGGCGGATCGAATGTATTCCGGTTCGCCGGATCTCCCGATGAATTCCCGGGTTTCCTCGCGAAAGGCATTCCCGACCTTGGTCGCGATCACGATTTCATCCCGGTTCCCGCCCAACGCATCCCATCCCGGTCATACTGATCTCAATGCCGCTGCGGCCAGGAGTGCGTGAAGGTAATTTATTCATTGGGGCCGGAGCAGTTCATTTTGGGCTCCGCTACACGGGATCCCCGTGCTACGGAACGGCGTTAGTCCATCGTTAACATCGATGCTCGCTTTCGGAGCGATTGCAGATCCTCCTTGATTTCAATCATGCGCTGCTGCCGGTCCTTGATCAGGTCGGTGGTTTCAGTTTCCAGGGATCTCAGATTCTCCTGGAGTATAGTTACGTCGCGCTCGAATGCCTCGTGAGGTTTCACCTCTTCCGATGCGACTTGCGGAAATTGCCGGCGGTTCATGACATGTCCCTCCATAGTGGCCTGGCAATCCGACTGTGTCGGACCACCCGGTTTCCCTCATTTCCAGTCAGCGATAATCACTTTCCTCAGGAGTGATCACCACATCCAGCAGTTTGTCTATTATCTCGACGGATGTAAAGCCTTCCGAATCCGCCGTAAAATTCGTATAAAGCCTGTGTCTCAGGACCGGCAGGGCTGTCGCCCGGACGTCGGCGCAGCTCACGTGAATCCGGCCGTCGAGCAGCGCCCTCGCTTTCGCGCCGAGAATCAAAAACTGTCCGGCCCGGGGACCCGCTCCCACCGTGACGTACTTCTTCGTGACTTCCGGGGATTCTTCATTATCGGGGCGCGTGCTGCGAGTGAGCCGGATCGCGTACTTGATGACGTGCGGAGAGACCGGAATCCGGATTGCGGCCGCCTGTAGCTGAAGAACTTCCTGCTGAGAAAGGACAATTTCAGGCTCCGTTTGGTTTTGTGAGGTCGTCATCCCGACAATCTCTTCTTCCTCCTCCTCGCCAGGGTAATCAACCCAGATGTTGAACATGAATCGGTCCATCTGCGCTTCGGGTAGCGGATAGGTTCCTTCCTGTTCGATCGGGTTCTGTGTCGCCAATACGAAGAAAGGCGCATCCAGCTTGAACGTTTCGTTTCCGACGGTGACACGTTTTTCCTGCATCGCCTCGAGCAGGGCCGCCTGGGTTTTCGGAGGTGTCCGGTTGATTTCGTCGGCGAGCAGCATGTTGCAGAACACCGGCCCACGAATGAAGCGGAATACTTTCTCATTCGTGTCTCGATCCGTTTCGAGGATTTCCGTTCCGGTAATGTCCGACGGCATGAGGTCCGGCGTGAACTGAATCCGCTTGAACCCAAGGTCCAGCACCCGCGCCACCGTGCTGACCATCAGCGTCTTCGCCATTCCCGGCAGCCCCACGAGCAGTCCGTGTCCGCCGGCAACCAGGCACATCAGAATCTGATCGATCACTGCCCGCTGCCCGATGACAAGCTTCGAAATTTCATTGCGGATCAATTCAGTTCGCCGCTGCATATCCTGGATTAATTCCAGGTGCCGCAGGTCGGACTCCTTCATCTCTGGTGGAGGAACTGGCGCTTCGGATTTCACCGGAGCAGCCACGGCGGTTGAATCGAGGAATTCAAACTCGGTATTGCCCAGCTCGATTAAGTCCCGGGGAGAGAGCGGCGCAAAATCGACCGGCTCCCGATTTACCAGCATCCCATTCGAGCTCCCCAGATCGCGTACGCTCCAGGTGCCTCCACTCCGTTCGAAACGGGCATGTTCTCCGGACACCGTCTCGTCAAGAATCTCGATATGACAAGTTTTACTGCTGCCCGCAAGAACGGCGGAGCGGTCCAGCTCATACTCCATTCCTTGGTTCTTTCCTCTAACAATTCGTAATCGCGCCATGATGTTAACGTACTATTATCGTCCCAAATTCAGCGGGCCAAGGTCTTTCACTGAGTCAGTAACTCGTATTCCACCCAGCGACGCGTAGTAGTGATGACGAACCAAACCCTTCACGCTACCCGGAGCAGCTTCCGTGCGAACAATTTCGCGGGATCGAACCAAGTGCCATCCTACCCCGACATCCTCAAGCATGGCCAGCTTGATACTTCGAATCTGGTATCCGACCATCTCTTCCGCCTGCTGGTTCACTATTTTATTCGTGCGGAGCTCCTGCACCACGGCGCGGGCTGCCCCCGCGGCACCCGTCTTGCCGGTCACGCGGTGAATCTTCTTGGTATCGAAAAACGGTACCGATCTCCCGATGGTCTCATCGATCTGGGCCAGATCCTTTTTTGTGAGCGATCCTTCTCCACGGTGCAATCGGAAGCCTTCATAAAAATCGCTCGGGAAAAGTATCATCAAATCATACTTGCCTACCGGCAATCCAGAGAACGAAAAGCCGCGACCGGTCTCCGTTATCTTTCCCAGGTACACTTTTGAAGGGTCGTGTGAGTTTACGGCAAATGCACCGGTAATCAGGGACCGGGACGGGGCAATGGCACCTCGGATTCCACCGCCCGCACTTGCATCGGATGGCGTGTAGAGACGCGTCGACTGCACGGTCCCCGACGCCGGACCCGCCATGGAGGGGCCGGCCAGAAATGCGATGAGGAGAAATGCCGTTGTCGCAATAATCAAATGTTTCCGGTCCCCGTGGCACGGGTATCTAATCCGTGTTGGCGCAAGAACTGACGAAATCACCCGTTGGAAAAGTCTTCCAGTCATTGGAGGGCGGACACCTCCCGGGCAACCGGGTGGAGGGGCAGATTTTTTGCCGTCCACTCTACAAGCTCGTTCATCTCCTCCGATCTATCAAGCTCTCGCAGGCATGTCATCTCCCGCAGAAGCAGCTCAGGAAGTTCGTTGGAAATTCCGGCGCCCATGCGAAACGCTTTCAACTGGCTGACGACTCGCCGGCAATCCTTCGCTTCGACATAGTAAGCAGACTCGGCTGAAACGAACTGGCCGGACAGTTTACTGAGGGGAAGTTCAATCTCCCACCGGTCCAGCGTTTCCCGTGCTTCACGCAAGAATCCTTGCCCCAGCAAGTTCAGCACGGTCGTGTGGTAGGTCCCGGCGTGGACGGCATCCTTGCGCCAGTCGGCGCCCTGCATCCCGGGTGTGATTGTGCCATCCCTGAATCTTTTCAGGTTCCCATCCCGCTTCCTTTGCTCCGTCGAAACATCCTGGGCGGCCGCATAGATTTTGCTCGCAGAATCCGTGTTGCCCGACAGCATCTCCAGGTCACCGGCACGTACCATCATCAACAATCTACCCTCGCTGCCCGTGGCCGGGGCAAGTTGCCGGAGCGTTGAAAGCTTTTTCCTCGCCGCTTCCAGATCACCCTGCTCGTACATCAGTATTTCAACCTGGCGCACCGCCCAGCGCAACCGCACCACGTTGCTTCGCTCGATGCGTTCACGCTGGTGCGCGAACTCAAGGGCTTTCCCCGGATCGGAAAGGCGCAGCAAATCGAAGTAAAGGCCCTCGACCATCGCTTGTGCGGCTTCGCCGCGCGCGGCAAGGTCCGGATGGGACCGGCTGATCACCTGCTGCAGCAGGGCGCCTCCCTTGTACGGCTCAATGACCTCAAGAAATAGGGCCCAGATTTCCTCGGACCAGCCCGCGCAGGGTCGACCGGATGCCGGGACGGCCCGGCAGCGATTGAGAAGCGCGTTTCTATACATCTTCCGATCGACCGACCGGTTGATCGACGCCGCGGTCGGCGTCGCGTCAAAGTACACCGATTTTCGAGCCGACGACTGCACTGCCCCGCGCCGCGCGCTCAGCCCCACCTCAAGGGGTTTGCTTCCTTCGATGAGCCAGAGCAAACGATCGGATTGTGAGATCATTCCCTGCCCCAGATCCCAGCGATACTCTGTTCCATCGGGGTTTGAGGCGCTGAGAGCAGGCTGTAGTTCGTAGAGGTTTACCGACGTCTCTCCGAGCCATAGGTAACTCAACGGCGCAACGTCCACAAGTGCCAGCGGCGCCCCGTCACGAGATTCCGCGGAAACCCAGTGGCCGCGCCCCGATTGCACGTAGGCATCCGCGGGTACGGTGACCGGCAACAGGTCTGAGCTCCCGCCTTCGACGCGCCAGCACAAGTGGGCTTCCTGGGGGCCGTCGCGTTCGAAGTGGTAGTATTCGATGAGATGTAACCCCCCGGACAAGTTTATCGATTTTCCGTACTCTCCCTTTCTGCCCCCGTCGCGGGTGTGGATTCCCGGCCAGCTTGCGATCTTCTTGCCATTGATTCGAATCTCGGATCCCTCGTCGGATATTGTGCACAGGTATGTTTTCCCCGGTTGAGCCCTGAGATGTCCACGATAGTAGGACAGGTAATTGTCATCCTGTCCGATCGGATTTCCCTGCTGACCAATAACGGACACCAGTCCCAGCCTCGCTTTCGCGCCCACGGGATTCGACCCGGAAATCCCGTAGGCGGTACGCAGCGACCCGGACTGCATCTGTGTGAACAACAAAAGGCTCGGACAGAAAATGGAATCCGGACCGCCGCCAGTGATCCGATCTGCCTCATAACAGTAAACAAACACCCGGTCCCCATTGGCGGGCGGATGAAAAACGAGCCCGATTCCTTCCGCCCGATTGTGCCAGATGCATTCATGGTCCAGCGCCGTCCCGGAGTCATCCACGACAACCGTACCGGCCGCAGGCCGGGGAAGGGCTCCCTGGTCCGGAAGGATCACGATCACGCCGGCGCACTTTTCATCCGGCCTGGAATCGATCTTAATCTCGAAGCGAATAGGAGCTTCCGGTACGACCCAATCTGAAGCGCCGAAAACATGGGTGACTCCGCAGCATGCAGTGAATGCCAAGAGAATGTAGAAATTCTTCGGCATCGGGACGAGGATGTTATCGAGTTGGGAAAACAAGATTACTCCTCCTCGCTTTCGCTGAGTGCGCGAAAATACTCCGCAACCAGATCCCGGTATTCGGCAGGTGCTTCCTCCGCGGCTCCGGCGTAGAACGAATCGTCGTTCTGTTTGACGGCGGCGCCCTTGCCGGACACATCGAGAGTACGACCGGAAAGATCCGCCTGGGTGCGACGCAAAGCGACCGCGGCACGGCGCTGGTATTCCCGTACCTGCCGGATTGGATACCCTTTTTCAATCGCATCTTCCGCCTTGCGCATATTGAGAATCGCCTCGTCGAGGCGTCCGGTCCGCATATGCATCATCGAGGCCTTGGCATAAATTTGCTCAGCGTTCCGGCGCAGCATTGCTTGAATGCCCAGCGGCGAAGAGGGCGCATGTGAGTCACGCCGGGGGCCCGCGCCCTGCATGCCGTACTCATCATCGAATCCCGACATCTTGCCCCCGCCGGTGGCCTTCGCATCGCGATGCTCGTCAGTGTGAACCTGGCCGCTTTGCGCGCCATCTTCCGTCTTACGTGCCTCGATGTTCTCATCGCCCTCTTCGATATTGCCCGACCCGGCGACCGTCTCTCCGTCGGACTGACCCTGTCGGCCGACCAGGGAGCGGCCGCTTTGTTCATTGTGGTCGGGCCGCATGTTCCCCGACTTGCCCTTGGCTGAATAGTTGACGTATTCTCCCTCCTCAATCCCCCATCCTTCTTCCATGTCGGCGGATCCTTGGTTCGTCGCGGAATCGTGCGACTCCTCTTCGATGTCCTCCTGCTGGTCCAGCAGGTCACCGATGATGTCTTCCAGTTCCGTGGAGAGAGGAATAAGCGCAATCTCGGGCAACTCGTTTTCATCGAAGTTTTCGGTGAGCCGCCGGACATTGTCGGGCGCCGTTTGCAGCCACATTTCCATGCCGTCGAGGCGTTCGGTTGCCTTTTCAAGGGCTTCAAGAATGAAGTCCTCCTTCTGAAGACCCAGTTCATCCGCGGCCTCCTCCTCCGAGCCGGCAACCTGCTCCGCCTCCTCGTACACCTGGTAGATGTCGTCCACAAGTTCATTTCCAACAGGTATGTCAGGGAAAATATGCAGATCCGTGGCAATCTTGAGCAATGCTTCCTTGATGTTGTTGCGGACGAATTCGAGTTCCTCCTCGATGGCGTCGTACTCTTGGTCTGACAAGTCTTCCTGGCGCTGAGTCTCCCGGATTGCTTCGACGACCTTCGTTTGCAGCTTCTTCAACTTCTCCAGTCGCCGCTTGGTATCGCGCAGCGCATCTAGACTGTCAGCGGTCTCCTCCCGGGCGCCCTCGATCTGCCACTGTCTCAGCAGCTCCTGCATTGCGATCAATGTAGCAAGCGCATCAATTTCGAATGGCAGCGCAAGGGATAGGGCCCCCGTATCCAACTGCTCCGCAGCCTGAATCATGTTCTCCGCGACCATCCCCTGCCTCCCAAGCGCCGCCGTCTGCGCTACGAGAAGGGCGAAGGCTTCGTCGTTCACGCGCAGAACCTCGACTTCTTTGGAGCACGCCTGCAGAAAATCAAACGTATCGTCTGCAAGGACATCCTGCTTCCCGGCCAGGTGCTGCCCTCCGTTCCCCCCGGCTTCGTCCAGTGTACGAGTTGATGTCGCAATCTCTTTCTGCGCTTTCGCCAACTGGTCGAGCTGCGAAATGAGATCGCTGATCCGTTCGCGTAGTTGTGCCTTCTCCACATTTTCATCGATTCGGGTGAGTGTTCTAAGAATCCCTTCTTCGAGCGTAACTCCACGCTGGGCGAGCTGCGGTTTGCGATCGGCGGCCGCATCGGGTATTCGCCGCAAGACGTCGATCACGTCCCGCATGGGGCTCTTCCACAAGGTTGCTACCTGTGCGTGAAGATTGCCGAGTGGCCGGGCGGGGTGCTTGAGCAACTCTCCGGCAATCTCGCGAACCGAACGCTGGGTCTCCGCAGTTTCTTTCCACTGGGAGGGCGTGGTTGCAGTGAGCGAATCATGTAAACGGCGTGTGCGTTCGAGATTATCTCGTTGCATTCCCACCAGGCGGGACAGAGATGCCCGTGCCTTTTCATCTGCGTCCAGCCCCGCATCCCAAACTTTTTCTCCTGAGATTCGATGAAATTCGATCAAGGGAGACTCGGTACGGTTCGGGCTAGAGGCGGAATCCAACGCCACGATCCGGTACGAAATCCGGCTTTGATCCTTTCCGAGTCCGTTTTCCGCACTCCAATTCTTCTCGATCCGGCGATCGCTTTCGATGGGCCAGGTTGCAACAGACTCGGCGCTGCCGGATTCGTCCGTATTGGGGACGATCTCCAATTGAACTTCTGCGATGCCGTAGTCATCCATGACCTCAAACCGAATTGAAGGCACGGCTCCGGGTCCCAGCACGGCGCGCCCCTGCGGATCCAAAATCCGAATTGCCGGCTTCCGATCGGGGAGCATCTGGTATTGAACGTGGGCGCGAAACTCATCCCCGAGAGGAGAGGCCGCGATCAGGACCAGGCGCTCGGACGCGAACACCAGATCAGTGAATGAATGCTTCCGGCCCTGCCCGGCTGAGCCGGCGGCCGGAATATGTGCTCCGTCGGCCTCGATGCGCACCTCGGAAACGTCCCGGTTAAACTCTACGTGGATGGCGCCGCGGGATGATTCCGGCACCAACGCGATGGTTGAGAGCGCATCGATCGTGGATGATGCCATGCCGGTGTAGTCCGGCGGATCGAGTGTAATATCCAAACGCGACGGCGCCAACTTAGCGAGTCGCCGCACAGTATACTTTTCCGAACGGGCATCTCCGGACAGGAAGCGGTAGCGAAAGTCGGCGGTCGGCTTTCGCACTTCGAAAGCGAATGACTCCCGATCTGCGCCCGAGAGCGAACCGAGACGATGAAGAACCTTCTCGTCATCATCCGGCCAGAGCTCCAAGACAACCTCCTGCCCAAACTTGCCCCCTGATTCACACGACAGCACCAGCGAGGAACCCGCGATCATGGAGGAATCGCCCGGATCGACTTCATGTATCCGGGCAAGCGTAGAGGGATGACGCATAGAGACGGGATTTACAATCCGTGCCAACGCGTTGGTCCACGCGTGCGATGACCACAGGAACGGCACAATGAAGATAACGCAGGCCACGAGGAAGACTACGAACGCATTCCTGTGCCGTTGCTTGTCCTTGAGATCCGCCAGGTCAACCTGCCCCCACTCCGGAATCCCCTGCTGCAGGTAGGCTTGCACCAGCGGATCGGGAGATTCCAGACCGGAAAACTGGACGAAATTGATCAACCGGTTGTCCAGCTGCGGAAAGACCGCCTCGACTCGCACGGCAACGCCCTGGGTGCTTCGGCGTTCGGAAAGAAGGCGAATCACGCGAATCATCCCCCAGATGAGCACGCCGACAAACAGGACCCAGACGATCAATCGTCCCGCCCGGTTGAAGCTAAACAAAAGGTCAGCCATGGCGGAGGCGAACAGGACTCCGATCGATACGGCGGCCCAAATCGCACCGCTCATTTCAGCCTGCCAGCGGCTGAGCCGTCGGCCAATACGCGCAAGCTCGGACTGAATAATTGCTGGGCTCATCGCCACACGAATTCGATCTGTCAAATCGGACCGATCCGACAGATGTAGAGACTACCACAATGCCCGATTCGGCAACAACTTCAATTGAGCTTTTCGAGGCTCACATCGTCCACGAACAGATCTCCAGGGCCGCCGCCGATACCAATGATGTGAATCACCAGAAACCGGATTGTGCCATATTTTTTCTGGGCCAGAGACGACAGTTTCCCGTCCGGAAATGTGCTCGATGCGGATTTCCAGGCAGAACTCACGCCGCCCATCGTGCCAGCTTTTTGAGAACCGAAGTAGATCTGCTTGAATTTGTAGCATTTTCTCAATTCCCAGAGTTCAGGGTCCGAGTGCGGTTTGATTCCGGGCCGCCACCGGTACCCTTCGATGAGAATTCGACAGTTCGGTCCTGTGGACATGGCAGCCACACTGAACTTGTGCTTGCCCGGTTCAAAGGGAATCGGCCTGCTATCTACTTTGACACCCTGATTTTCCGCAAGATCCTGAGTCGCCACATACAGACGCAGTACCTGGTTCTTCCCGGCTTGGGTCGGCGACACAAATACCAGGCCGGCGTTGCCCTTGTAAAAGCTCTGGCCCTCGTCCGTATATTGGTACTTCCATCCGTGAAGCGAATTGGTGGGATTGGAAAAGTCGCCGTTTGTCACAAGATTTGCGCGGCCCGCAGCCCGCGTTGTCCCTACGAAAACGAGAAGAGCCGCAAGGAGGAAATGTCGGACCTGAAGTGAGGGCACTCTACAAGGACCCCATCAATTCTTTTACGGCCCCGAGATAAGACGGCGCATCCACCGCGAGCAGGTTGTTGTGATCAGCGCCGTCGATTCGAAGCAGTTTTTTGCGGGGTGACATGGAAGCCTCCAGCAGGTCCGATCCATCCGAGAATGGAATGATGTGATCCTGTGACCCGTGAATAATCAATGTCGGACCCTGGAAGGCTGCAATTTTTCTGGTCTGCCCTAGAGCGTCTGAACTCACCCCAAGCGCGTCAATATCCACACCCAAAAGACGGAGCAACGGGCCGGAATGCGCGAATCCGCTCTCGATAATCAGGCCCGCTACGCGATCGGGATGTGATGAAGCCAGTTCCAGCACGGATGCGCTGCCCAGGGACCGGCCCATAACAACCAGGGGGCCGGAGTACCCGTCGCGCTGCATTTTTTCCGCGATAAAATCGTGCACAACATGCGCATCGCTCATCATTCCGGCGACGGTCGGTGAGCCGGTGGAACGGCCGTAGCCTCGATAGTCGACTGGAACGAAATTAATTTCCATCTCGAGATAGACGGGCGCGAGGTCATGGTAGTCGGCGACGATCTCCCCATTGCCATGAAAGAACAAGAGTACAGGCTTGTCCTTTCCCGATTCGTACCATCGGCCACCGAGTTCAACGTTGCCATCAACTGGGATCGTAAACTCCTCGTAGCCGTCGCCTCCTATGGGGCCGGTTTCGGGGCGGGGGTGAAACAGGAATGCGAGGATTTCAGGTCTGTCCAACAATGCCAGTTCAGATGTTGCATGCTCGGTCATGTCATTCTTTCCTTCTCGGCAGCCAAAGACAATACTCGTGCAGGCGAGGGCTATCAAACACAGTTTCTCAATGCGCTCCAGGATCTACCTCCCGCCGCAATTCTTTTCCGCGCTTTGGAAGGCACTTGTCTTTATGCCGTAACACAGCCGGGCGGATTGCAAACACCTGATGCGAGATGTCTGTCGGCAAAGATACTCTGCCCTTCACAGCCACGCAATCACCGGGCTTCAGAGTTCGGGCAAGTTTGATGGATGTAGCCCCCGAAACAATCAGCAAGACTTCGACATCCGAACTCGGCTCCCTGGTGCGCAATTCCCAGACTGATTGTTCAACGTTGTTGGTGCGAATTTTTTCGATCTGCAGGTAGCGAAATGTATGGATCACGCCCTCGCTCACGGAAGCGATTGTGGTCCTTCCTGTTGTATCGGCATCCACCCATGCCAACGCCAGATCGTTGCCGTTGCGTACCGGATCGGCGAGCGCGCCCGATGAAAAAAGAAGGGCAACCATGAAAATCGGCGGCTGAAAGTTCATTCGTGACATGGGAGATATGGCCGAAATAAGAAGTTCGAGACCCCTGAATCGTACTGTAAACCTGCCCATGAGCAAGCCATTCGTGACCACCTCGGACCTTTGGGCTCTGTGGGAGCCTGGTTCGGGGATGGGAGACCACGGATGCTTGGGTTCCGCAGTGAGAGCCCACGGAACCAAAGCATCCGTGGCTCGGCTAGGCGCGCTCAAGAAGCACAGCGATACCCGCGAATGATTCTAGACCGGTGATTTGAAGCGTGCCGTCCGCCAGTGTCGCCTTCGTCGACTCTTCGCTAAGGCTTCCCGCAACTTTCCAGGCGCCCTTCGGCAGCGGGCAAGGAATGCTGTCGGCGTCGTCTTCGAACCGATGGGCTACGACGAGAATCTTTTTGCCCGTGATCCCTTCCCGCACTACCGCCTGCCATCCTTTCGGATACCGATAGCTGATCACGGGTGGGCCGTACCGGCGCGACATCCCGTACTTGATGGTTTCCGCGGACTCTTCATACAGATCCTGAGCGCGTCGTGCCCACCCCTTCTGTTCGTTGGAAAGTTCCCAGATCTCTCCGCTAAGACACATCCGCCCAAGGAATGTCGCGGCCAAAGTATATACGGTTCGCCGTTCCGAGTCCGACGGATGCAACACGGCCCACATCTGCGATTGCCGTGGCAAGATCAACCGCTGCACATTCGCTCCGACGATCGGGATATTCCAACTCTCGTGCGCGTCAGAAAAAGAGGACATGGCGGTAAGTCCAATCATCGCCGGTTCGAGCCGGTGACCGCCAGACGAACAGTTTTCAATCACCAACTCAGGCAGTCTTTCCCGGAGACGGCGAAAGAAACGATAGGTCCCTTCGATGCACTGGCGCAACCCCTCACCCAGCGAGTCCTCACCGTCTGCGCCCAGGCCAATCGACTCGTTGTAGTCGACCTTGATGTAACCGAAGCCGCATTCATCGAGGAGATCGATCACACGCTCCTCGAGATAGGCGTGCACCCCTTCCTTCCGGAAGTCCCAGAACCGCCTGCCTCCCGACCAGACCACTGCGCCGTCCCGCTTCAGTTGCAGATCGGCTCTCTCCCCGGCCTTCGAGTCGATGCCCATCGTCTCCAGCTCAAACCACAATCCAGGGACCAATCCTCTTTCGCGAATCGCATCACAGGTCGCCTTCAATCCGTGCGGGAAGCGTTCCTCTGCCGGTATCCAATCGCCTCTCGCATCACCCCAATCGGTGCCCGGCTTTCCGTACCAGCCGGCATCAATCACCAGGTAGCGGATCTTGGACCCTTTCAAGTAATCGGCAATCTGTACCAGGTTATCGTGCGTCGGGTCGCCCCACGAGGTGCACCACTCGTTGAATATAATGGGGAGATCGTGCTCTGGCGCGGGGTGCATATCGGCATCAGCATGTTGCATTGAGGTCAATCGATAGCAAAGGTCGTCGATATCGCCTTGCACACAACTCATCGTTGCGACGGGTGTGGTGAAGGTTTCATCGGGACCCAATCTCTTCCGCCAGCATCCCATTTCCCGATCGGCCAACCCACCGGAGAGGCTGACGGTGTCATGCAAGCGCGAAATTTCCATTTGCCATGAGCCGGACCAGGCGAGTTGCGCGCCCCAGAGAACCCCGACCCCGGTGTCTTCAAGTGCAACAAATGGAAACCACATTCGGACAGGCATCGAACCCACCTGACCGAAGCGCTCGGATTGCATTCCGAATCCCGCCCACGACGGTTCCAGGTGCAGATCCTCCATGCTCCGCACCTCATGACGACCTTCCGAACTCCAGTAGCTTCGGAATCGATGAACCCGAAGCCGCCCCGGCGCGTCGTTCACGGCAAACGGAGTCAGGTGCCCCAGGTCAAAACTGGTCACGAGGTGGAGAACCACATCGTTTTCACCCCCATTGGAAACTTCCGCCCACACGCGGAGTCCTTGGTCTCCCTCCTGCCATTCCAGCGTGTGCCGGAATTCCAGACCGCCGTCGGTTACAAGGGTCGTGAGAACTCTGTGCGCAGATCCGTGGCGGATTGTTTCCTGCCCTTTGAACTTCAGCGACGCGGTTGTGGAACTGCGCCGCATCGTCATCCCGGAACCCCACCCGCTCCCGGCGCGATCCCCCTCGAGTGACACATGGATCAACGGGTCAACGACCCACGCTCGGAACCGGGAAGTATCCATCGTCATGTGTGAAAGCTCCGGCGCTCCCGCCAGCGTCTCCCTACGGACTGGACACCGGTCTGCCAGCTCCGCCGGGAACATGCACATCCCGATCTGCCGGCTCTCCTCCTCGAGAAGGTATTGGACGGCCATGTCGCCGAATTTGTGTACGGAATGTATTTTTATATTCATGCGTCGATCTAGTGGCTCCGAGCCACGTTTCCGGCCGCCGAACTCAAAAACCAGGTCAAGCTACCCGCCGAAGAACCGGTAAGCGTAAAGAATCGCCCCTTTCACTTCGCAGAGGATATGAACCGTTCTGCCTTTCAACTGGTCCAGGTTGGGACGACTCTTCCAGCGGACAGGTTTGCGAATGCCTTCGGCACTGTAGTCTACGATGCTGTCTTCAAGCGTATATCCGGCAATATCGTCTCCCATGGTATCACGAATTGCGACACGGAGAGAATCGTTGTACGAACTGAAGTGGGATT